>SUVJ01000040.1 GCA_015062045.1 Akkermansiaceae bacterium | reverse complement strand
CCCCTTGCGCCAAGCTGCTGCGCAACAAGGTTGCCTTACCGACAACGGCTTGGGCATGCTCTTGTGGCAA
The DNA here is from genome assembly GCA_015062045.1 of Akkermansiaceae bacterium. GTDB lineage: Bacteria > Verrucomicrobiota > Verrucomicrobiia > Verrucomicrobiales > Akkermansiaceae > Akkermansia. The sequence goes on along the minus strand of SUVJ01000040.1, from coordinate 19,512 downwards.
GGTGCGCTTGCATTTGAGCATTGGTTCGGCACCCTGCCCCCCATTGCCCCCATGCGTGCCGCCCTGAGCTAAAGCAACGCAACCGGCAGATGGGTGGGGTTGCTCTTGGCAAAGCTGTGATATTGAGCGGCTTGCACAGCCCCGTTTTTCGCCCCTATATATTGCCATTTTGCTAATTGTACCCGCACGCATACCGTTCATAAAAAGCGGGACTTGGGGCTTCGCGTCTACGCTTGCTACGCCCTCACAAGAAAGTCCCGCCCTACGATATCTCTTCTATGCCGGAGCCGTCAATGAGTAAATAGGGAGATTATTGCTCCTCTCTTCCGTAGATGTTCACGTTTAACCCCAGCAATGCCAATAATTGCAGGATAATACTCACGCTTACCCCGCGCGTTCCTCGCTCAAGTTCGCTCAATAATCGGGGGCTGCATGGTACCAGCATCGAAAGCTCGGCAATGGTTAACCCTTGTTTCTTACGTCGCTCACGAATCATAACACCTAATTCTTTCTCTGTTGTTATAATCATGTTCCCTTTTGGGATTATTATGGCATTTTTTTGAAGAATTGCAAGCAAATATTCCCAATTCGGACAATTTTATTTAAATCCGTGCAAGATACCACAAAGGAATCCCAAAAGGGAATATTACAACACATACGTGCAGCAATTTAGCCGGTGCAAGAGCCGCGACACCGTTGAAACATGCACGATTTCTGCCGAATTTCCTTGCAGAAGCCAGGGTAAACGGGTAGAATGTTACACATGAAGACCACGCTCAGAATCGGCACACGCGGGAGTGAATTGGCACTCAAACAAACCGAGATGGCCATAGAAGCCATCAAAGCCCACAACCCGCAGGTAGAGGCGGAGATTGTCATCATCAAGACGGATGGAGACACCCATACGGATATACCGCTGTGCAAGGTCAACAAAACAGCCGGCACGCAAGACAAAGGTGTGTTTGTTGCCGCCATTGAGCGGGCTTTAGCCGCGGGGGAGATAGACTGCGCCGTACACAGCCTCAAAGACATGCCCGGGCAGCCTGACCCCGCATTTGAGATAAGCGCCGTGCTGCCGCGCGAGGATATATGGGATGCCTTAATCCTCAAAAAAGGAGCGGACACCGCCCACCTCACATTAGGCACCGCCAGCGTACGCAGAGAGCAGCTGATACGCACCTATTGGAGCGGCACCGCCAAAACCGTGTCCATACGCGGCAATGTGCACACACGCCTGCGCAAACTGATTGAGAGCGATGAGCTGGACGGCATCGTACTGGCACGCGCAGGGCTCAACCGCTTGGGGCTCACGGGCGACAGCATCACCATAGACGGCACCACCCTGAGCGTGGTAGACATGAGCAAAGACTCCTTTATGCCGGCCCTGTGCCAAGGGGCCATTGCCATTGAAACCCGCAAGGGAGACACCGCCACCCGCGCTTTAATTGCCCCCGCCAATGACCACGATACCGAGCTGTGCGTGCGTGCAGAACGTGCCTTTTTGGCCATGCTTCAGGCAGATTGCTCTGTACCCGTGGCAGGCTATGCCACCCTTAACGGGGATTTTATGATGATGCGTACCATCTACTTTATGCCCAACGGCATGCCCGTGCGTGTCACCCACCGCGGCGAGACCGACAAGCCCGAGGAAGTGGCTGCCGGGGCCTATGCCAAGCTGCAGGCTGCCATTAGCCCCGATAAATGATACACCCTGTTACCTTTTTGCTTGATTTGACAACAAAATAACGTTAGTATAGACTAAAATTCAAGCTATGACTGCTACAGATCTTACTCATTACGAATTTGACGACTGTCTTTGGGTACGTTGTGCCGGCAGGGGCAGCTTTGTCAACAGCCCCGCCCTTAAAACATTGGCAGACAAATATCTGGAGGAAGGCAGCGGCAATATCGTTATTGACCTGGAGATTTGCCCCGGGGTGGACTCCACGTTTATGGGTACCTTGGCCGGGCTGGCACGCAAAGCCCTGGCATTGGGCGGGGCCGTGCAAATAGCCACCCCCACACAGCGCACCCGCGCCGCCATGGAAAGCTTGGGGTTGGATATGATATTGGACCTTGACCCGCAAGATGCCCCCTGGCAAGCAGATATTCAACAACGCCGCTACAAACTTGCAGAGCAACAAGCCCCCAAGGCAGATGACAGCATTGCCGACCTCTCCGAACCCGAGCGCACCCGCCACGTGCTGGAGGCTCACAACACCCTGCGAGAGCTCAATAAAAAGAATGATGAAACATTCGGCTACGTTTGCGAAACCTTGGAGGAAGACCTGAAACGCCACGAAAACAAGGCAGACACCCGTGATGCACGGCAATGTACAGCAAGCCGCTGCGCTGTATGAGCAACTGCTGCACTGCGTCTATGCGGAGGGTATGCTGCAAGCGGCAGAGCCCACCCCACCCTCCATACCGGAGCTTGAGGCTCAATCCTTATGGATGGCGGGGCTGCTGGGGCAAGGGGGCAACACCCAGCGCCATGGGCAGGTGCGTATCATTGACTTCGGGGAATGGAACCGCAGCGTGGGACCGGATTTTTTGCGGGCAGAGATAGAGCTCAACGGCACACGCCTGCGCGGGGATATAGAGCTGGACCCCACCGCGCAAGATTGGGAGCACCATGGCCACGGTGCAAACCCTGCCTACAACAATGTTGTGCTGCATGTTGTGCTCACCCCTCCCCCCGGCGGCTGGTACACGCGCGACTCCCTGCACCGGGATATCCCGATTCTGCCCGTAGACCCACAGCTTTTGGCAGCCGCCATCGGCAAAACCACCATGCCGCCCACCGAGCCTACCGAGCTGTGCCGCGAGCCGCTCAACGCCTTATCGGCAGAACAAATTGCCACCCTGCTGCAAGCTGCTGCCGGCTACCGCATTTTGCGCAAGCGCAGGTTGTTCCGCCTTAAAGCAGAGCACATAGGCCTGCCCCAAGCATGGTTCGAGGCCCTGGCAGAAACCCTGGGCTACAAGGTTAACAAACAGCCCATGCAAATGCTTGCACGCCGCGCGCCCCTCAAAGAGCTCGGTAAACAGGCAGAGGCTATACTCTTTGGCACTGCCGGCTTTTTAGTGCCCGTGTTACCGGAATCCGCCCCGCAGGAGACCCGCCACTACCACCGCAGCGTGTGGGATGCCTGGTGGGCCCTGCGCACGGAATATGAACTTGGGGAGGGCCGTGGCATCAACTGGCAATTTGCCCCGTTGCGCCCGGGGAATCACCCGCACCGCCGCGTGGCGGCTTTAGCCGTGGCAGCGCAACATTGGCAACACATAGAGCCCCTGCTCAAGGCAGAACGGGCCGATGCCCTGGTAGAGAAACTCACCGCCCTCACCCACCCGTATTGGGACACCCACTACACCCTGCCCTCTGCCACACAAAGCAAGCGCACCGCCCTCATCGGCGAGTCCCGCGCCAAGGATTTTCTCATCAACCATGTATACGTGCAGGATGAATCCCCCGCCGCATGGGAAACCTACCTGCGCCTCAAGGAGAAGGACACCCCCTCTGCCGTACGCAACACCGCAGCGCATCTCTTCGGCACCCGCACGGATCTCAAAAAACTCCTCACCTTATCCTACGCACAACAAGGGCTCCTGCAAATTGACGCAGACTATTGTGCCACCCACGCCTGCTGCGACTGCTGTTTCCCCGCCAAACTGAAAGAGGCATGCCAAGCGAGCCGTTTTTTTGCATGAGATAATAAGGGATTTACAATTTACGATTTACAATTTACAAAGTAGAGGAATAATGGCTCGCCCTGCGGGCGAGCGGAATTTTTGAGCCCCGGTGAGGGGCGCCATAGAATAGCCCGGGCGTGGAGCCGCGCCAGCGGCGAAGCCCCGGGAATTATGCAAAATTAAATACGAACCCGCAAGGTGGCATAATGTTGTGCCTTGAATTAAGGCATTATATGTATTTACCCCCATATTTAAGCGTCGCATTATGTCACCCCTCAACCGGGGTTCCGGTTTGTTTGTTCCGGTTCCCCGGGGTTTCCGGCTTCGGCAAGCCTACGCCGTGACAAGCCGCCGCTACCGCGGCTCCACCACCGGGCTACCATATATCGCCCCTCACCGGGGCTCAATAGTTTGGCCCGCTTACGCTCGCAAAATGCAAAAGAAATGGATTAAACCGAGTTTTTAGAGATTCCCAAGTTGCTAATTTTTAATAAAATAAAACAGAATATTTTTTCACAACGCTCCGTTAAACGTTGCAGTGGATAAATTTCAGTTACCGCGCTGCAGTTTGCAATACTTTAAACATTAAAAATTCAACATCAAACATTTATTCCGCTCCTGCGGCGCGGAGAAGCTCAGCGCAGTCGGTGCGGCCTTCTTTTTCAGCGATTTGAAGCGGAGTTTTGCCGTTGTTGTTTTTGGCGTTAACATCGATACCGGGCAGGGTAAGCAGGTGCGCCACAATATCGGTATAGCCCCAATATGCGGCGCATGCCAGTGCGGCGTTGGGGTCTGCGCCCTTATCGAGAGCCAACAGCATGATATCCTTCAACCTGCCCTCCGCCGCTGCTCTGAAAGCCTCAGTCGCGTCTGCCCCTTTGCTGAGCAATAACTGCACGATATCCGCGTACTCGCGGAAGGCGGCAGAGGCAATTCCCAAATTCGGGTCTGCGCCCTTGTCCAGCAACAGCTGCACAATGAGCAAGTGGCCACAGTAGGCAGCATTATCCAGCCCTAAGTCCGCGTCTGCCCCTTTATCAAGCAAAAGTTGCACAATGCCGTAATGCCCACTCTGTGCCGCTACATCAATACCGGCGTTGGGGTCCACACCTTTGTCCAGCAATATGCGCACAATGTCCGCATGCCCATTACCGGCAGCTTCTGCGAGGTCGCCATCGGTGGGTTCAATCCCCTTTTGCAAAAGCATCTGCACAATATGCGTGTGGCCATATTCTGCTGCGGCGACAAGCCCGTATGTGCCATCTGCGCCTTTATCAAGCATGAGCTGCACAATGTGAGCATGCCCACCCTCGGCGGCACCAATGATGCCGTTGTTGGGGTCTGCCCCTTTGTCGAGCAGCAGTTGCACGATGTCGGCATCCCCGCGGCGCGCCGCGTTCACAATCCCGTTGTCGGGGTCCGCCCCTTTATCAAGAAACAACTGCACCAAGTCCATATGCCCCCCATCGGCAGCGCCCGAAATACCATAGGTGGGCACAGCGCCTTTCTCAAGCATCAGGTGAACCAGCTCCCTGTGCCCACCTTCTGCCGCGCCGTATATCCCGTTGTTGGGGTCTGCCCCTTTGTCGAGCAGCAGCTGCACAAGCTCTGCATTGCCTGAAAATGCGGCTGCCACAAGCCCGCGGCTCGGGTCTGCGCCATTGTCCAGCAACATGTGTACCAAGTTTATATGCCCCGCTTTTGCCGCGCCGGCAAGTCCGTAGTTCGGCTCTGCCCCTTTGTCTAGCAATAACTCCACAATCTGCACATGGCCGCCTAGCGCTGCGGCCTCAATACCCCAAGTCGGGTCTGCACCTTTGCTCAGCAATAAGCGCACAAGCTCCCTATGCCCACCCCGCGCCGCACCTACGATGATATAATTAGGCTCTGCCCCATTCTCCAGGCATTGGCACACAAGCTCGGTATGCCCGGCGGCGGCTGCCCCGGCAGCATAGATGGAAAGATGATGGTGGCTCAGTTGCGGCATGGCGGCGGTATTGCCTGCATAACCTGCATGCAACAAATCCGCGTTTTCCGATACCTGATAGGTCGAAGCATCCAAGAGCTCCAGGGTAGAATCCGCAAGAGAAGCCCCCGCCGCAGTTGCCGAACACGGGGCAACGCAACCGAGGACGAAAAAGGCTGCTAAGGTAAGAACCGGGCGTTTCATGGTAAGCTCAAATACGCCTTGAATATAACATAATGCCCCCCGCATAGCAAATAAAATTCCGGAGAAAATAAAAAATCAGGTACACGAAAGAGCTGACCGTGGTCATCCTCTGAGTAAAGAAGCCGAGGCTCGCAATCGGCAGCGTACACCCATACGAGCCCGTGTAGAACACGTGTATGGAAGCATGAAGTGTGGGATAATAAGATGCGTAGGCCTACTTCGCTCACAATTTCAACTCTTCCTGTTAGGCCTCGTGTATAATATGAAGCGGTACTGTTTTGAAGTTGAAAGGCTCAGGAAACAGCAAACTATAGGGTGAACTGTACCCTAATGAATACAGAAAGACGAAAAATGCGCCGAAATAGGCGCATTTTTCGTCACCGGCTCTCTATGACTTTACTTCATACTGTCCGGTCCTGTCTTAATTTGAGTTTTTAGAGGTCCCCAATTTACAATTTGGGGACCTCTAGAAACTCTGGTACCCTCACAAATTGGTAGTTGTGGGGGAGACCCCGCGAGCGTTAGTGAGCCGAATTTTTGAGCCCCGGTGAGGGGCGAAAAATATCGTACCCGCGGGCGAATGCCCTCCGAATTTGATAGCCCCCTCATGGGGGCGAAATAGCTTAGGCAGGGGCGAAAGCCCCTGCTAAACGAAAGAAAACACCCCCGAGCCCGAGGCGTCGGCGCGTTAGCGTTGACGACGAGGCCGACAGATGTATATAGCGCAGGGCGTGAGCCCGGAGCGGGGAGAGACTCGGGGTTAACACCACTCGTGGGGATTGTGTCGGCCTCCTCGCGTTGCTCGTCGGGCTCGGGGGTGTTTTGGACCATGAGCAGGGGCTTACGCCCCTGCCTATGTTATTTCGCCCCACAAGGGGGCTTGGAAGTACGAAATGTGAAATCCAAAATACGAAGTAAGCAAAGCCTCTGCGACGGCTTGAGATGCTCACGCCCATAAATTGCCATTTGGCGAGTTCAGAATCGCCAATTCAAAGGTTGATATTTTGCAATTTAGAGGCAGTGTCGGAGAATTGGAGGAAGGTGTTAAGGCGTTCATTTTCGAGCAAGGAGACAAAGCGCCCCTCTGCCACCAGTTTACGCAGGCCGGCATCGGCAAAAAGCTCTAAAAAGCGGGTGGAGTGCGGGACTTTGAGTTGCGTTAAACGCTCGTTATAAAAGCGAGTGAACTCCGGCTCGGACAAGGAGCACCCATAAGCCACCAGGCAGGCCAGATTGCTTTGCGCGGGAGACTCCAGCGGGTCTACGGACTCCAGCCAAGCCAATGCTTTTGCATTGCGTATTATTTGTTTACCTTGGGTAAAGAGGGGCACCGCCGGCTCTGGCGCACCGTGGTAATGGGACTCCGCCAGGTCATGGTAATAGCTCACGCGAGAGATGGTGCCGTAATAAGAAACGGCAATGGTGGACACCCAGAGCATCAGAATACACATAAGCGTGGTGGTGAGCACGTTGCACACCCCGGCTTTACCGCTCTTAAGCCCAAAGAGCATGGAAAACCAACTCAGACCATGAAAGAAAATTACCAGCACAAAAATGGCAGCAGTCCACGCCAGGGCCTGCACCATCCACGGTTGCGGGGTAGAGGTAATGCAGGAGAGCAAGGTAAAGCCTTTGCTTTGCACAAACATCCACACCACAATGGCACAACACACGGCCACAGCCAGCAAAATCATACGCAGCAAGCCTTTGATGGCAGAAAACACAACCACGAAAATCAACACGGCAGACAGTGCAATCAACAGAGATGTTTGGGAGTCGAATTCCATATTATTTGTTGAGATATTGTTTGAGAATTTGCAAATTGCGGCGGGCGGGCTCATGGGTGGGGTCTGCCTTGAGTGCGCGCTCAAAAGCCTCATAAGCAAACTCATAATGTTGCATTTCTGCCAAGATGAGTCCTTGGCGGTACTGCACCTCCGCATTATCGGGGGCCACCTTGGCCGCAGCCAGCATTTGGGTGAGGGCATCGCTGAGGCGGTTGCAGCGCGCCAAGAAGACGGCGTAATCCATATAGGCCACCGGGCCGGCGGGGTCCATGGCAATGGCGCGGCGGTATTGGCGGTCCGCCTCGGTGAGTTGCCCACGGGCGGTGGCCAGCACGGCCAGCAGCATGGCCCCGTTGGGTTGGTCTGCACGGTGGCGGGCGATGGATTCCTGCTCTTGCACGGCAGCGGCATAGTCAGGCATTTGCACCAAGCGGTTAATCATAGGCCAGGCAGCAGCACGGCGCACCAGTTTAACGGGATCCTGCACCAGCGGCAGGGCCTCTTCACCCAACACACGCGCTGCCGCAGCACGCACCATGGCAGAGGGGTCCGCCGCAGCGGCACGCGCAGCTTGCAACACCGGCTCTGTGGGGGCTTGCTGCGCCATAAGCTCCAGCAAAGTGGCGCGCCAAGCCGGCACGGGCTCTGCGGCATACGCCTTAAGCAAAGAATCTGCATTGCCCCGGCCCAACATAGCGGCATGCACGGCACGCGTGCGCGCCCTGGTAGCGGCAATCTTTTGTTGCGGGTAAGTTTGCTGCACCAGCTCCGCCGCGCGGGCATTGGCCATATCCCGGTGGCACATGGTGCAGGCATTGGGTATGCCCAGCTCGGCACTCAACAGAGGGTCCGGGGAGTTAAAGGAGTGGTCACGGCGGGGGTCGCGTGCCATGTAGGGGCTCTCGGGCATGTGGCACTCCACACAGCGAGCCCCCATGCTGCCCTGCGGGCATGGGGTGTGGGTAGCCATATCCACCACGGGGGATGCCGTGCCGTTCACCAACGTTCCGTTGGCATGGCAGCGCAGGCACAGGGAATTGTCCTCCTGCGGTAATTTGAGCGCAGCAGTGTGCGGGTCGTGGCAATCCAGGCAAGTAACCCCGGCAGCCCCCATGCGGCTCAAGCTCAGTCCGGTTTCACAATAATCCTCATCCTGCTGCATGCCGTTGGGGTAAAAGATACCGTGTATGGTAGGCAGTTCCAAACGAAAATGGTCATCAAACTTATCGCCCACGGCAAACTCTTCATCCAGCTCCTCACGGCGGGCATGGCATGTGGCGCAGTTATCATGCATTTGTTGCGCGGTGAGGGTGCGGTGCTGCGGGGCAACCAAGCAACCATCTGCCGCAGGATGCTCTGCAAGCCGGTGGCATTGTATGCAGGTTACACCCGGTTCCCTCCAGGTAGAGGCATAGGTGTCTTTACCGGCATCATAATTTTTACGGAAATGAGAGGTATGGCACCAGGCACACTGGGAGTTCCAGTTCATGCCGCGCCCCAGCCAATGCCCCCAATCCCCGGGGTTGCGGGCAGCCAAGCCCTCCTCGCTCAGGCGGGCATCTGCCTCAAACATGTCAAACCACTCGTGCTTAATGACATCCCACGCGGCACTGGGGGTATGCCACCCGCCATCCGTACTCTTAACCAGATATTGCACCAGCGGCCGCCGCCCCAACACCCACTCTGCCGTAAAGGTGCGCTTGCTCTGCGCATCTGTCAACAGCAACTCGCCTTGGCGATTGGCGGCAAAGGTGAGCTCTGAGCCGTGCGCTTTGAGGCGTTGGCGGTGAAAGGGCTCGGTATCCATAGCAGGGTTAAGCTCTCGCAAGGCCCATGCGTGGTCACTGTTTGCCCACTCGGTAAACTCTTTGATATGGCATGCCCCACAACGGGCAGATATGGGCACGGCCTGCACATTCCAGTGTCCGCTTTGCAAAACGGCTTGCGGCAACGGCGCAGGCACACTCTCCCCCTGATTCTCATCACATGAACAGAGTATCAGCAACAACGGTAATGTACTAAACACGCACCTACGCATAACCGCAAGCATGGTACCACACTTACCCTCAAATTGCAATCACAATAGCTAAAAACGCAGAATGCTTACAAAGTACGAGCCCCGATTAAAAAATTCTCACCGCACACCGGGCTTGACAAAATAACGGATTGCGCGTAAACTCTCTGCATGTCACGTTATAACGGAGAACAGGTTTTGGTGGTACCCCGCGCTGCTTTTGAAGCTGTGGGGGCATTTAATGGTGTACGCATGAATGCGCAGGAGTATCTGAGCGCCTTTTTCGGCAATGGCGTGGCACATTACATGGACCGCGATGAGGCAGAGATGAACCCGCAGTTCAAGCAAATTATTGCCTACGCCATCTTCTGCCACAAGGGCAAAGTGTTGGCATATGCACGCACCTCTAAGGGGGGAGAGGCGCGCCTGCACGACAAATGGTCGCTGGGCATCGGCGGGCATATTAACCCCGTGGATGGTTTGGCCGACAACATTGACACCTATCTGGCAGGTGTGGAGCGCGAAATCAGGGAGGAAATCTCCTTCTCCGGCAATGCCACACAAAAACTTTACGCCGTCATCAATGACGACACGAACGAGGTAGGCAGCGTGCACTTGGGCATTGTACACCGCTTTGAGCTGGACAGCGAGGAGGTAGTGCCGCTGGAGAAAAAACTGGCCAACCTCAAGTTCTGCACGCTCGATGAGCTGGCCGGCCCGCTGTACGACAAGCTCGAAACCTGGTCCGCCATTTGTGTGGACGCGCTCAAGGGCGAGTAACATGCAGCCCGACCTCACAGCACAACTGCATGCCCGCGCCGTCGCCATGGCGCGGGATTCTGCTGTACTGGTGGGGCTGAGCGGCGGGCGAGATTCCGTAGCCCTGCTACTGCTGCTCAAAGAAGCAGGCTGCGGCCAACTCAGTGCACTGCATGTCAACCACGGCATACGCGGGGAGGAGGCAGATGCCGATGAGCAGTTCTGCGTGCAACTCTGCCAACGGCTGCAAATACCGCTTACCTGCAAACATGTGGATGTGCCCGCACTGGCTAAAGATACCAAGCAATCCTTAGAGACAGCCGCCCGCAATGCCCGCCGTGAGCTCATGCTGCAGACCGCCACCCACACGGGGGCTACCTGCATTGCCTTGGCTCACCATGCGGATGACCAGGCAGAAACCGTCCTGTTCCGCCTCGGCAGGGGCTCCGCCGGCTGCCGAGGCATGTTACCCATAGACACCTTGGGGCATGTCACCCTGCTGCGCCCTCTGCTGCCCCTCACCCGCGCGCAAATCACCACCTGGCTGCAGGAGCATGGCGAGGGGTGGAGGGATGACTCCACCAATGCCGTGGCAGATGTTGCCCGAAACCGCATACGGCACGAGGTGCTACCCGCCCTGCACCGCGCCTTGGGGCGAGATGTTGTGCCCGTGCTTTGCCGCAGCGCACGCCTGCAACACGAAACCGCCACCGCCTTGGATGCCGCCATTGCCGCCCTGCCCATTCTGGATCCGCAGGGGCGGCTCTACCTGCCCTTTGTTCAACAACAACCGCAGGCCCTGCGCAAAGCCATTTTGCGCCACTACCTGCAAGCTCACGCCGTGCCGCAAATTGATGAAGCCATGGTACTGGCGTTAGATTCCATGATTTGCGACACCTCCGCCCCCGCACGCCGTTGCTTACCCGGTGGGCTCATGGCCGCCCGCAGACAAAAAAGGCTCTGCATTTTCACCGTATAACAAAATCAGGGGGCTCCCAAAATAGCGGGACTAAAAGTCCCGCGCTCCGATCAACTCATCCCCACAAATTACCATTTACCGGGCTTTTGCCGGGGGATTATTCGTCGTATTCCTCCTCAGGTTCTTCATCATCGTCCTCTTCTTCATACACCTCATGATCCTCTTCATCAGGCAGAACGGGGAGATGATATTGCTGCATGAGCGCAACGATTTTTTCGCGGAGTTGGGGATTGTCGGGGAGCTCCGACTCATATACGTCCGTTGTAGCCCCGGCCTTCAACAACATTTCCAAACATTGCAAAGACACGTCTTCATTGTCATCCACGTGGTATAAAATACTCGTCAAGGGATGAAGCGGCGGATAATCTTCGAATGGCTCCATATATTTTTCAAATGCCTCTTCAGATTCAAAATCAGCTTTATCGAGCAGCTTGGGCATGGAATTCGGGTTGAGGCCGAGAGCAAGGAGAAGATGCATCTTTTGCGGAATATCCGGGGTTGTTTCCGTATCAAAAAGCATTTTACATAAATCGCTCAGGATATTGCCGTAGAGGTGCATATTCTGCACTTGGAGCAAGCCTTTGTTGTGCAATTTTTCAAACAATGCGCCGTTATCGGGAACATACCGCAGCAAATGAACGGCCAGTTCCTTTTGCGCAGCCGGCTCTATGGATTCCAGATTAAGCAATATAGGCTCGGCGCACAAAGTGCTCCGGTGCAGTCCTACCCCCCACGAACAGTATGATAACAAAGTGGGGGCGTGGCTCTTGTTGGGGTCTGCACCGTTAGCCAGCAACCAATCCACCAATTCTTTGCGGACTTGCGGGGACATATCCGCAGATTGACACAAGGGGGAATGCATGACAAGGGGCGACAACAAATCTTCCTGAATGGAGATTCGCGCCCCCTCCATACCCGGGGGGATATACTTTTGGTTGGGGTCTGCCCCGCGACGCACGAGCTCTTTGACCATATCGGGCATGCACAGGCGCACGGCAAGCCAAGCAAGCGATGCGCCGTCTTTGCCATACACATCCCCCCGCCCGGTTGCAGCGGTTTCTTTAAGCAGCTCAAGCCATGGCTCAATAACCGTTTGACAGAAAAGGGTAAACTCCGGCGGGCATTTTTTTCTTGCCGCTTGATACAAGCGCTCAAACTCCGCATCATCCCATTCACTGAAATTGTCGGCCATGTGATCAGCAACCATGTCCGCCATAGCCTCCATCAGCGCAGCGGAATCAGCCGCAGTTGCAGGTACCTCTATGCGCAACATGCAATACATGCGTAACAGGTCTGCGCGTTGCTGCTCAGACCAACTTTCATGGAAGGAGAGCGAGCCCTTATTTTCCGTTGCGTTGGTTTGTTGAGGCTCCGCATTCGGAGTCGGTTCTGACTCCGTGCACATGGTAAGGCTCAGGGCACAGAGGGAGGTGAACAGGCCGGAATAAAAACGCGTTTTCATGGTATGAGGATGAGAAGAGCAGCGCGCGGAACAAAACAGCCCGCGCGCTGAATGGAGTATATTATTTACTGATAACCTTGGTATTAGGGGAGAGCCCGTAGGTTTGCGGCTCGTACATCAACTGAGCGGATGCCGGGGGAGCCATGGCCTCACCCGCGCGTTTGACACGGGCATAGTAGCTCATGTTGAGCAGGTCTCTGCCGCCCCAACGGGTGCAGAAACCGCGCACGCGGTGGGCTTGGAACTCTCGGTTATCGAACCACTGGCTCCAGGGCTGCCACTCCAACCCGGCAGATTGAGAGGGAATGGCGGGGTTGAGAGCCTCCATGTTAGAGGGCAGGTAATCCTCCAGCACGAAGTACTCCAGATCCTTCTCACCCTTGGCGCAGGTAAGGGTAACACGCACTACATCACCCACATTAAACTCGGTAGCAGGGCGCCAGGCGCCGTCCTCTCCGCGTTTTTCATAAATGCGGGTTACCTGCAAGCCTTTTTCGGTAACACCGGGGTACTCTGTTTGATTGGGCCGGGCGCGGAACTTGACACTCACATAAGCCGTACCCTTGGTGGGAGCAATGGTGGTGGGGATTTCTCCCAAGGTGGGGGTATGAGCGGGGGTGTACTCCGTGGGGCCGTTGTTCAGGGTGAGCTGCTGACCGTCTTGCAGGGTAACGGTAGCCTGCTGATTACCGGCAGGGGTAAGGCGCAGGTACTCATGCAGGGCAAGGAGCATCCAGCCGCCATCCCAAGTGGTGGCGTGGCGGTAGTCATGCCCTACGCAGCGCATCCACTTAAGGAAGGACTCGTGGCGAGCATCCTTATCCTTATGCATCTCTGCCAGGAAATTGAGGCTGGCGGCAGACTTGCTTGAGTTGAACCACCACATGTAGCAAACATGCGGATTATACACCGCCACAAAGCCATAAGAGCCGTCCTCTTTCTGCTTCAACTGGGTAAGGGCACGTTGCAAGGCATCTCCCACCAGGGCATCATCCTCAAGCGTGCGGCCTGCGGCATACAGGATATGGGGAGACATGGCAGCCCATACCTCCGGGTCCTTGCGTTGCTTGTCCAAATACTTGGTCAGGTACTTGCGCAGGCGGGGCAGTGTGTGCTCCGGCACGGCATAGCCGTTATCCTGAGCAATGGTGAGCACCAAGCCGGCATAGGCGGAGGCCCAGGGGCTGCTCTCTGCACAGCGGCAGAAAATGGTTTCTGCCGGCCAATAGCCCATGCCGCCATCTATACGTTGGCATTTAGCCAGGCGCTCCACACCTTTATTGACCACACGGCGCGCCTCTGCGGCAGGCACGGCAGCCATCACGGGGCTGAACGGCGCCATACGCTCATGCAGCATCCACGGCAGCAGAGAGGTTGCGTACCACTCCGTATTACCATAGCCTTGCCCCAGTGTAAGCTCCATACACTCATTGAGGTGCAGCAGCGGGTTGGCGGACAAGAGCACCTCTACCTTACCACGGGTGGAGGTAGCCAGCTCTGCCGCAGGCAAGGCACCCACCTTGAGGGGCTCTGCACCCTCTTGCAGCACCAGGCGGTGAGCCTCCCGCAGCACGGGGGCGGGGAACTTCACCTCAAACGAGCCCTCCACGGCATCGCTACCCGTGGCAGCCAAGGCCTCCCAATGCAGCTTGCGCTCACCCTCCTCTGCAGCGGTGTAGTCAAAATAGAGGGTGGAGGTGGATTTGGCTTTGAGGGTGATTTGCTGCGGGGCATCCGCACCCTCCAGCCGCACCGTCCAAGTGCCGTCGGAGTCCGTGTTGTTGGTGATGGTGAGCGGCAGGCGCAGGCGGTCTCCCACGCTCATGAAGAGCGGGGTGCCGGGGGTAAGCATCACGGGTTGATTGACAACGAGGTCTGCCTCTGCGTAGCCGAAGCATTTGGCATCTTGCGCCAAAGCAACGGCATACACTTGGTAGGTGGTGAGGGTATCCGGCAGGGAGACATCCACCGAGAAGCAACCCTCGGCATCCGTCTTGAGCGCGGGGGACCACACCGCCACCGGCACAAAGTTGGTACGCAGGCGGGGTTTCTCTATGGCACCAGTTGCTCCTGATTCCGGGGTTTCCCCCTCATCCGCATCTATTAACCACGGCGGCACCTCGCCATCTGCCACAGCGTAATCAGCCTTAGCTTTGAGCTGCTCGCCGGAGCCGCTGCGGATTGCACTCTTCAAAACAGCGTTAGAAGCCTGGGGCGCAGCCTCGCAAGCCATGGGGGCGGCGCATTCCTTTTCAACAGCGCAATCATAATCCTCTGCCACAGTGGGGGCAGCACATTGGTACTCAGCACCGCCCATAGCGCGAGAGACCCGTTTAACCGTACCGCCATCCCACTGCATACCACTGTTTAAGTTCAGCCCGGGGCCCACAATATCCCCCTGCCAAACACCGGGCAAGAGCTCTGCCCCGCGCTCCCCGAACTTCACAACCAACGGGGCGGGCGTTTGCTCAAACTGCGGGTAAAGCCCCGCTACCCATACCTTGGTAAAGAAGGTGCCGGGATTTTGCACACTGTGCCCACCGGCAACGGAGAGCATGCCTTTATCCACCGCAAAGAGGGTGACCTCTGTAACAGGCAGCGGCTTGCCATCCGCCCCCACAATACGGCCACTGAGGGTAACCTGAGCACCGGGGCGAGCCGGTTGCTGCGGCA
Organism: Akkermansiaceae bacterium; assembly: GCA_015062045.1. Lineage (GTDB taxonomy): Bacteria > Verrucomicrobiota > Verrucomicrobiia > Verrucomicrobiales > Akkermansiaceae > Akkermansia. Next base: position 3,972 of record SUVJ01000040.1, on the reverse strand, counting down.
GGGAGAACTCCACCGCCAACTTGTTTTGCAGGCGCTCTGCCTCTGCCGTGGCCTGGGTGAACTCCATGCCGGTGAAACGGCCATCCACCTGCACGGGCAACATAATGGCAACATTGATTTGCCCGTACTCGGACTCCGCGAGCGGAATCTCCCACGTGTTCTCGCCCTTTTTCACGGGCACGGTGGCCGCAGCGCGGGTGCCGGATACAGAGTTGAGCACCACCGTGGCCTGCCCTTCGTTCTCAAAGGTGGAGGTAATTTTAAGCGTGCGCCCCTCCGTCTTGCAGGTGCTGTCTCGGCGGGTTTTCGTCTCGCGGTCGTTGCGGGGGGAATAGTTCCAGGCGTACAGGTACTCCCACTCCTGCAACTCACGGCCGGAGGGGTCTTTACCGCGTATCTCAACATTCACGGTGGCGGGTTCCTCCCCCGGTTTACGGGACTTAAGAAACTCTGTATAATGCTCTTTAAGGCCGGTAGAAACACCGTTTACGGCGTTGGCAGGCACGGTAACATCCCCCTGCCACAGCACCACGGGCTGCATCTCTATCAAGATAATCCCGTTGGGCAGCACGTGTTCTTTCGCCTTCTCCGTTACCATGCGTAAGTTGACCGTTTGTTCACGTTGCAACACCTCACTCTTACCCTCCTTATCTTTAACATTGCTGTACAGAGTGATGTTATCAGAGGAACGCCCGCCCAGTACAACCCTGAAATCTGCGGGGTACAGACACTCCCCTACATAGTGCAGGCGCATATACTCTTGGCGATCATTCACCACTTGGCCACGCACATTCAGGTAGGCGAGCCCGTTCATCAAAGACTCCCGGTGCAGGTAATCAAACTTGCCGGTATAGGTGGCTTTGCCCTCGGCATCCAGCGTGAGGGTCTCCTTCCACTCCTTGTCATTAAGGAAGGGGGCTGCGGCTTTTTCGCCCTCAAGGTTCGGGGTATCCGCCCTGTAATCGAGCTCAAACTCCAGCTCTGCCTTGGCACCGCTGAGGGGCACACCGTTGAGGTCCTGCGCGGTGACGGTATAGGTAAACTCCTGCGGGCGCACGGGGTCCATCTTCAGCTCGCCCTTGGCGGTAAAGGCATCCCTGCGGAACTCTTGGCACTCCACATACTCCTCCTCGCGGTATTTGTTGCCATCCGCCTGCACGGTGACACGGTAGGTGCCCACAATATCCTCGTCCCCCTCGGGCAGGTTAAACTCAAAATCAAATGCACCATAGTCATTCAACTTGAGTTTTTTGCGAATCAGCTCCTTACGGTTGGGCTTACTGACCACCAGCTCCACACTTTTGACATGCGGCATGGAGGGCTCGCCCAGGTGAGATACCTCTCTGAGCACGCCACGCAGGTACACCTTGTCGCCGGGGCGGTACATGGGGCGGTCCTTGAGCATGAGAATGCGGCGGTCCGAGTTCATGCGCGGGGAGTCAGAGTAACGGGTGACGGTGCGGTAGTCATCCCCGCTGCACAACATCAACTGCGTGGGCTTGCGGCGGGTGGCGTTCTTATTGGGCACAATGGTGACACCATCCCGCATGTCGCCCAAATCGGTCGGCTCGCCCTTGGTTATGTTGAGCAGCTTACCCTCTGCCGTGGGCGCCCCGGTGGATACACTGTTGCTCATCAGCGCGTTGCCTACATCCGTAAGATGCAGGTCCGTCAACTGCACGGCATACCAGGTTTCAAAGTCCAGCAGGGTCTCCTCCAATCCCAACTCACGCAGGGCCGCACGCACATTGGGGGCAGCCGTGGAGCGCACGGATACCAGGTACACACCCGGGCCGGCCGGGGCACCGTTCAGCGCATCCAAATCCACCGCCATTTCGGCGGATTTGAGCACACCAATTCCCTGCCCCGCAGTGTCAATTTTTTGCGTAGTGCCAAATGAAACATCCGGCATGGCTTTGCGCAGGGCATCGTAATCGGGCACTTTCTTTTTCAGCTGCACCAAACGGCGCTTGTAAGATTTGATAATCTCTTTAACATCGGCCTCCTTTTGAATACCCTCGGCTACGCGTTTTTGCAGCAGTTGCAGGTTGTATGTTATCTCTGCCGTACTGTGGGCAGCGGTTTCATCTATTTTTTTCAGCAACTCGCGGTGTTGTGCATATTGCTCTGCAGAAAGGTGAGCCACGCTCACCTGCATTTCTGCTTGGTTGAGGCACTCCAAGCGCAGGCAATGCTCGCCGTGGAGCGGCAGCAGGGCGGGGTTATCCGGGGTGTGATCAAAGCACAGCACGGGGGCCGCCGCGTTAATGGTAATGCGGTGGCGGTGGTCTGTGGTAAGGGGTTGCCCCAACATGGCTGCCAAGCCACGCTTCAACACCACATCTGCCGTTACAGGCAAATCATCCGCCCCTTCAATATCAACAAACATGGCATAGGTATAAGGCAATTCATATGCCACATTTTCATCAAACTCTTTGCCATCCTTGTTGCTCAATCTCGTCCAATTTTGGCTGCTGATGCGCTCTTTCGGCATGGTTACCAAACTGAACTTGAGGGTTTTATCTGCCAATGCCAAGGTTTTGCTCTTACCGTCCTCCGCCGTTACCGCGCTTGTGTCGCCCACGCAGATATCCATATCGCGGAAGATTCCCTCTACATCTGCCACAGATACCGGGCTGCAAAGCGCACGGAGAGCCGCAGGCGGTTATCGGAGTCCACCTTAACAATTTGCAGGGAGATACCCGTGCCCAAATCTGTCAACGGGGTGAAAGCGGGAACAATCTCACCGCTGATAAAGCCGCTGCCGTCATCCGCAATGGCATGCAGGGACCACTTTTTAGCAGGATCCAGAGGCTCCGCAGAGCTCACAATCACCCGCCCGGGTATCACGTGCTCGGGGGTAAAGGACTCCAACCCGGCCAGCCCCTCCTTAAGCCCATATGACTCCGGCTGGCGCAAAAGATCCGCCAGATATCGGCGTTCCAAATGTTTGATACGCATCTCCGTAGCAGTGGCAGGCACGCTTTTGCCGTATTGGCGCGGGTATTGCTTAGTCACCTCGCGGAACTCATAGCGCACGGGGGAGGTGGGGGAAAAGTTGATTTGCTCACGCGTAATCTGCTCTCGGCTCACCACACACACCGCCCCACCGGGAATACCCGGCAACATGGCCTCCCTGCTCAATCCCTGTGGTTGAGCACTAAACTCAAAGGCATTTTGGGGCATTTTAGCACCGCTCAGGTATTTATCTGAGCCCGGACGAAATGCCAAGCGATATTTGGTGGCTACAGAGCACCCCTTTGCAAAGGTAAGGCGGAGGCGGTCCTGGTCTATCCAACGAGCCTGCGGGGTGAATTGGGGGTCTCCCGTTATGTCAAAAAGGTTCAATCCACGGTCTGCTGCGGGCAAATTGCTATTCCAACCGTTCTCCACAACACCTAGAGAAACAACCGGCTCACTGAATTTGATGATAACTTCATCTGTGCCGTAATTGCGCACTTCATCTGCCACGGCTACACTCATCCCCAACGCTGAGAGCAATACAGCGCGGGTCATTTTCTTGTTTCTGTTCATGGGCGACATAGGTTATATATGGTGTTTACAGTATTATATTAGCATGCCATGCCTGCTATGCAAGCAAATAATAACACACAATATCCCGATGGTGCTACTTTCATGCTGTTTCAATAATGATAAGACCCCACGTTACTGAATCCGCGATTTTTTTCCCCTTTTTCCCCTTTTTAACCTTTTTTCTCCATTCTGCCAACTTTTCAAATTCGGCTCACTGACGCTTGCCGAATGCCGGATTAATCAGTAACAACTGTTTTTTTTGTTTACTTAAGTCGGCCTTGATGTAGAATACCGGTGTAGTGTATTAGAAGTCGGGGACCTCTAAAAACTCCGGGGCCCCCTCAAATTGGTAGTTGTGGGGGAGCCCCCGCGAGCGTTAGCGAGCCGACTTTTTGAGCCCCGTCGGGGCGTCATAGAATAGCCCGGGCGTGGAGCCGC
>SUVJ01000039.1 GCA_015062045.1 Akkermansiaceae bacterium | reverse complement strand
AGACATGGGCTGGGGCACCCCGCCGCGCCAAATGGAGCTCTTCCCCGCAGAGCCCCCGCAACCCTCCTCCCCGCCCGAGCCGCCATCCCACGCCGTCTCCACCCTCCCCGAGGAGACCGCGGACATCCTTGCCGCCATCGCCGCCGGGCAAGACACCCTGGATGCCCTCTGCACCGCCCTGGGCCTGCCTGCCCACCGCCTCACCCCGCAGCTCATGCGCCTGCAAGTGCTGCGCCGCATACTCCCCCTGCCCGGGGGTAGGTATATGGCGGTCTCTTGAGCGCTCGCGTCCCCCCAAAGGCGGGACTAAAGTCCCGCGCTCCGATACATAACAACATGAAAATTGACCACACATACAAGTCACGGAGAAACAGCAATATCAATTATTCCAACGGATGTTTTTTTGTAACAATTCAAGTTGCCCACAATTTGCCTGTATTGGGCGCTATCGTTGGCGAAAAATGCATATTGAATGAGCTTGGAAAAGCCGTAAAAACGGCACTGCTTGACTTGCCACAAAAGCACCCGGAGCTTGAGTTGGGGCAATATACGGTTATGCCTAATCACCTGCATGCCATTTTTTTTATTAAACGCCAAATAACCAACAGAAAAAATCACCTCGGATTTCTGATTGGGCGATTCAAGGGGGCAACCGCCTTCATCTACGGCAAATTAAAACAAATCGGTAGAGTACCGGATATCGGCAAACATCTATGGCAGAATGATTATTGGGAAAACCCGGTTTCAAGTGCAGAGGAGCTCCGCAACATTGATACCTATATACGCGAAAATGCGAAAAACCGGTCAAAAGCTCGTTGGCAGGCTGTTACAACATACACCTTGGGGGAGACAATGCTATTAAACCTACCAAAACGCGCGTTTGTGGCTTCTCAGGAACCTGTTACGGCAGATTTTGTACCCCGGCGCATTTTTATATCGGAGGCGGGGACTTTAGTCCCCCCTCCTACTCAAGAGTTTGCCCTCATTTCCACGTTCACCAGCCGGCAAGAGCGAGAGGTGCTTCGGCGTGCTTTGCATAAAAAACAGCGTATTATTCATGTATGCCCACAGGGGATTCCTCCGCAGGAGTCATTATCCCCCGAGCAACAACTTGCTTTGGAGGAAAAACGCTTGTTGTTTATTTCTCCGCAAGCCCCCGGGGCAAAGCTTAACAAAAAAATTGCTACCTGGTGCAATGAATACGTGCTACGCCATGCTGTAGAAATATGGGCGGGTCATCTATCCCCCAACGGCATGCTGGCTACGCTGATGAAGGGACTCAGACAAGAATCCATCAACCATTCAAAAGTCCCGCGCGCCGATACAGACATTTAAAAAGGGCGCCACCGCTACCGGTGACACCCTGTTAGCTCCTCTAGCATAGGGTGGGGGGCTTGAGCCCCACCTTTTTACTTACTTGCAGCTATTTTTACCGTGGCGGGACGCCGACCTTACATGGCTTTTACCTTTTGCGGCCTGTCTGGGCGTATCAACGAGAAGCCCGGCCTGTCTGGGCGTATCAACGAGAAGCCCGGCCTGTCTGGGCGTATCAACGAGAAGCCCGACGGCGGCGTGCCATCAGCCCCGCCAATGCCATCAAACCCAGTGTTGCCGTCGTGGGCTCGGGAATGGGCTTTGTTATATCACCATTGTAGAATGCAATGTTAGTCGCTCCTTCAATGAAAGTTATATCAAATCCGGCATATTCTAATTGCCTTGCTAATTCGCCGTCAGGAAATGTTTGTGTCGTGATTTTTTCAAAAAAAGACAGCCCGTTAGCATTACTCGAGTAAAATGTTGTTTTGAACAACTGGTTGTAATCGCTATCCTCATTGTTCGAGTATACGGTTACATATTCATCCTCGAAAACTAACGTAAAGGTATGTTCCCCGTAAATTAGAGTGTCATCCACCAAATTAGCTCCCATTGAGCTTATAATACTCTCCTCCAACTCCGCTTCCACAAAATTGGTTGCCAGCGTTCCTTCCGCCACTTCTACATAAGACGATCCAGGACCACCAGGAGGAGGCTCCATCATTCTAAGCAATGGCGATGTCGAGGACGTGTACTTCTTGCTACATACAAATCTCATTGTACCGGTTTCTCCCGCAGATTGCCCGGGATAATAACCATCTGTATCACCGTTCTTAGAACCGCCATCTTTAATGATCAGCAATTGAGCATAGTCACTTTTAATTTCTGAAATATTTGCAGAGAAAGATATGGAAAAATTAGTATAATCTTTAATACCAACTGTGGAAAAAGCTACATCTTCTACTGTCAATTTCAATTCTGATGCATCCCAGGTAGCGCCTTCTGTCAATGTACAATCAGTATTTCCAAGGGAAAAAGCCAATCGTTCATCAGCTTGAGTTATCCCGCACGACATAATCAGCACTATTGTCAACACCGAGCTTGGTAAATGTAATTTCATAGTTTTATGTTATTGTTGTAAACGTTTAAGTAGGGTAGACCATCCGCGGCCTTAAACCTTACGGGTGCAGTATATCTCATTTTGAATGCGTATTACTTACTCAGCATTATTAATCAAGCTTTTACAAAAAAGAGATTGCCCGTGTAGGTTCCGATAAATCCCCCTATTAATCCTCCCTTTTTTTCAGAAATAGAATCATTCTGATTAAGGTGCAACGATAGACTCTCTCATCTCCCCCACCTATTGTCGTGCGCATCTCATTTTGAATGAGGTGTCAAGCTGTTTTTTATAGAAAAACCTTTGAAAATCAACATCTTTTATCATACGAAATTTATAGGAAATAGAGATTATTTTCATAATTTCTGTTCGATTTTTCTGTTATACAAGGGGTTGATATGTAAGTGATATTGCGTATATCTCATTCAAAATGAGATATACTGCACCCGTAAGGTTTAAGACAACTACTTGTCTACCCTACTTAAACATTTACAACTAAATACTTATATCATGAAATTACATTTACCGAAAATACTCTGCGTAGCAGTGATGTCTCTGTTTGTTGGCTCTGCCATGGGTGGTACGTTAACATCGAGCACATATACTGGAGAGGATGGTCAAGAACATACAAAATGGGATGTTGGCACTTACGAATATGGAAAAATTCCCAATAAGCAATATACAAATCTAAGTAATGAAGATTTTACTCTAGACGGCTATGATATGCTCGGCACGTATGATGACGACGGAAATCTGGTGACTAGGTACTATGATTGTGATAGTGCTGCTAACAGCACCAAAATTTCCCCTAGCCTGAAAACGACCGGAACAGTTACGATAAAAGACTATGCTCAATTATCTTTAGGTGGATTGTATACAGATGGACAATGGTATACAGGACTTATTGCAAATAAATTAATTATTGATGCTAAAGACGATCCAAATAGAGTAAATTTCAGAACAACCGCGGCGAAACTAACAGATGTCGAAATAAAAGGAGGCACCGCCCTATTTCACCATGCTTATCATTTCACAGGATCAGGTACAGAAGGTGGTACAAACCAAGGAAATCAAGCAGCATGGGGGACCTCTTTCTTTTATGGCGACACAAATGAAGATGGAGGCAAAATAGTTGCGATAAGTGGAACCTATACACAATCCGGAGGAAATGTAAGATTCGGAGCTGCTAATGCTTCCCCTCATACACATAGTAGCGGAACAAAATTTTATTACGGGCAAGCTTTTAAAGGTGTAATAACTCAAACTGGAGGTTCGATGAACATATATGGACACACCATCTATGAAGGATCCTCAATAACACAATCAGGCAATGGCGAGATGTATTTCCGAGATCGGATATATCTTACGAAATCCAGTGTATCAATACAGCAAGGCGGGTCAAACACTGCAGCAACAGACATGCCCAAAATGATTATTGGTAAATTATACGGTAATTCAACCCCAACCGCAGTCGTCTTAAAACAAACAAATGCCGGCATAATGACTTTAGCATACGGGACGAACTTTACCAAAGCCTGTACCGTAACAGTAGATCAAAGTGGTAACGGTACAATTAATATAGGTGGTGGGCATGACATGAAGAGCACCGATTTATCCGGTTTTGAAGCCGCCAATACCACATATAACTTCCAGCAAACCTCCGGCACAATCAATATCGCCAATAATGCAACAGTGCATAGCAACAAGCTTGCTTTGGATACTAACGCCCTGTTGAACATTGCCGGCTCATTGACTCTCAACGATGGTGGCACATTTGAAATCGCCGTAAACTCAGCGCATGATGCAGCGATGAACCTTGGAGATAATGGTACGTTCTCTATTGCAGCTACCACGCAGGCATTGTCTTTGAGCCTTCATGAAGCAGTTGTAAGTGACATGATGGACACGGTGGAGAGTGCTATGGAAAGCGGATTGCTGACCTACACCATCGATTTGATATCCGCAACCGATAAAGGCACGTTGGAGGACTTGAAGGGAAAGCTGACATGGGAATGGGAGGAGCTTCCGCAAACGGCAGCATTGGCAGCAGACACGCTGACCACCGTGGTAACATACGACTATATCGACAGCAAATTAATTGTGAACGATATGGGGGACGGAACTTACATGTTACAGGCCGCTACAAATTGGAATGTAACGGTAACGGAGCCCATCCCCGAGCCTGCCACGGCTACGCTGAGCCTGCTTGCACTGGCCGGGCTGGCAGCACGCCGCCGTCGGGCTTCTCGTTGATACGCCCAGACAGGCCGCAAAAGGTAAAAGCCATGTAAGGTCGGCGTCCCGCCACGGCGTGGCAGGCGCCGCCGACGCTAAAAACATTTCATTGGTATAATGTAATTTCAGGGGTGTCACCGGGTAACGGTGGCACCCTTTTTAGATGTTGGATTTTGGTGGTATGCTTTGATAATAAATGTTGGGCATGGGGCTTTGCGTCTACGCTTGCTACGCCCTCACAGAAAAGCCCAACACCCCGATGGCATTCTCCCCCACAACCACTAAGTTGTAAGGCGCCGTTATCAGCCCCGGCCACGGTTTGTATACTCGCTTGCGCTCGCAATGAAGAACGGCTGCGCCGTAGTGAAGAAGCCACCTTACGGTGGCTCATGAAGAGCGGGCAATGCCCGCCATGAAGAACGCCTGACGGCGTTGATGGGAGGGGGGGGGAGAGGGAGGGTTAATTTTCTGCGAGCCAGGCGGTGAACTTCTCTGCCCAGGCTTGGGAGATACCGGGGAGGGCAGCGATATCTGCAGCGGAGCGGGCGCGGATGCCGGGGATGGTATGAAAGCGGGCCAGCAAGAGCTCTTTGCGCTTGGGGGTCATACCGGGGAAGGCGTCGAGCTTGCTCTCCCGCACGCGTTTGCGCACCAGCAGCTCGTTGTAGTTGTTGGCAAAGCGGTGGGCCTCGTCCCTCAAACGTTGCAACAGTTTGAGGGCACCGCTATCTTTACCCAGCACCAAGGGGGTGGAGGCATGGGGAAAAAACACCTCTTCATCTCTCTTGGCCAGGCCGATAACGGGCATATCACCCAGCCCTACCTCTGCCAGCACCTGCACAGCAATGGCGAGCTGGCCTTTACCGCCATCCACCACCACCAAATCGGGCACGGTGATGGGGGCTTTGCCCTCTGCGCTCAGTTGTTGTAACCACGCATATGTGCCAACATCGGCAGGTTTATCGAACAGGGCGGCACTTTCATGCACAATGCGGGAGTAGCGGCGGCGCACCACCTCTAACATAGAGGCAAAGTCGTTTTGCCCCTCTACCCCGCGAATACGGTAGCGGCGGTAGGCTTTGTTGTCCGGCTTGCCGTTGGTAAAGCGCACCATGGAGGCCACAATGTGGTTGTCCGACAGGTTGGAGATATCGAAACACTCCATCACCGCGGGCGGGCGGGGCATGCCGAGGGCGGCGGCAAGCTCTGCCAAATCTGCCTCGGGGTTGACGGTGCCGGGCAGGTCGGGCGTGCCGCGGGTGAAGCGGCGGGCGGGCTCCAGGGTTTTGAGGATGTTCTCGCGGATGTCTCGCAGGCGGGCGGCACGCTCAAAGTCCAGAGCGTCGGATGCGGCCATCATCTCCTGCGTGAGGGCATCGATGTGTTCTTTACGCGCGCCGCCCTCCAGCACGGCCAGAGCGGCATCGAACTGCGCGCGGTAGGCCTCTGCCGAGATACGGCCAATGCAGGGGGCAGAGCATTGCCGAATCACATCATCATGGCAGTGGCGGTATTGCTCCTCACCGGGGTGGCGGCAGGTGCAGGTGCGCAGACGGAAACGGTGGTTGAGCCACTCCACCGTTTCTTTGAGGGCTGTGGAGTGCACAAAGGGGCCGATGTAGCGCGCGCCGTCATCTTTGCGCAGGCGCACCAGTGAGAAACGCGGCAGAGCCTCTTGCCGGGATGCCCGCAGCAGCAGGTAGCGCTTGTCATCCCGCAGTTGCACGTTGTAGTGCGGGCGGTACTCTTTAATGAGTTTTTGCTCAAGGATGAGAGCCTCTTGGTCGTTGCGCACCTCGTAGTAGTCGAAATCTGCAATGGCGGCAATAAGGGCGCGGGTTTTGCTGTTCTCTAACGTGGCGCGGGAGGGCGCAAAGTAGTTGCTCAGGCGGCGTTTCAGGTCTTTGGCTTTGCCCACATAGATGATGCCCCCGCCGTCATCCTTCATCAGGTATACACCGGGGCGGTGCGGGCTCTTACGCCATTTCTCTTTCAGGTCCACCTTGGCCATGCGGCCTATTATACCAATCCGATGAAAAATTTTGAAATATGAAATATGACATACGAAAGTACGAAATACGAAATACGAAGTACGAGATAATGGCGAATCAACTTCGTATTTCGCATTTTGTACTTCGTACTTCATCATGCTTGTCTTTTATCAAATTTTGGTGTATTTTAATGCACGAGGCAACGAGTAAGCGGGGTAACACCATGAACATTAAAACACTTTATACAGCAGAGCAAATTCAGGAGGCCGTGCAACGCACCGCTCAGCAGGTGGAAGCCTTTTTCGGCAGCGAGGAGCCCGTTGTGGCACTCTGCCTGCTCAACGGAGGTATCTGGTATGCGGCAGATTTACTGCGCCATCTGCCGACCAATTTCGAGCTGCAAACCATCCGAATCTCCAGCTACGCCGGCACGGAGAGCTCCGGCAAGCTCCAATGGCACAATGCCCTGCCCGACTGCAAGGGCAAACAGGTGCTGGTGATAGATGATGTGCTGGATACCGGACTTACCATGAAAGAGGTATGCCAAGCCCTGCGCGCCAATGGTGCCACCAAGGTGGCATCTGCCGTGGCCATCAACAAAAAAGGCCGCCGCACCGTGGAACATGAGGCAGATTTTTGCGCCCTGCACTGCAACGACTATTTTTTGGTTGGCTATGGGCTGGATTTTAACGGCAAATACCGCAACCTGCCCTTTATCGGCTATATTGAGGCCTGATTTCCCATCTACACCGGCAGGAGGAATCTGCAAATCGGAAGTTTGAGGAGGGATTTTACCCATTTGCCATATATGGCAAATGGGGTGAAATTTCGCTACGCTCAGTGAAACCTTGCATGCGCTCGGTGAAACTTTGCCCCGTTGGGAGCGCAGTGAAACTTCGCGGCATGCGCCGCTCAATGTGGGAAACGCCCTGCGGAGGATGTTAGAGGCGGTGCTCGAATATTTTTTTAGAAACTTTCTTAGAATCTTTACAATTTTTCTTGACATTTGAAGATATGGCGGCATAATTGCGTGCAACATACAGCATGTAGTGTCGGCCATGAAAATAAGGAAGCGAAACGGACAGGAGACCGCATACGAGCGGGAGAAGATAGCGCGAGTGATAAGGCTTGCGTTTGAGAGTGTTGGGATGTGTGACACGGAGAGCGAGATAGAACGCTTGGCCGTGAGCATAGAGGCAAGCCTACGCACGCACGGGGCAGAAGTGGTGGCTGTGGAGCACATACAAGACCAGGTGGAAGAGAGCCTGATGGTAGCAGGGCACTATGAGGCTGCCAAACGCTTTATATTATACCGCAACGAGCGCACCCGAGCCCGCGCGGCCAGAGAACAACTGCTGCAACACTTTGAAGCCCGCCCGGCGTTGGATGCCGTGTTAAAAGAAGTGCAGCAAGAGTTTACGGAGGCAGAGTACGACATGCAACAGCTCACGGCCAAGTTCCGCACCTTTTGTAAAGAGGGGCATGGAGATGATGCGGCACTGGGGTGTCTCATCAAATCCGCCGCAGAGCTGACCACGCGGGATGCCCCGCGCTGGGAGATGATAGCCGCGCGGTTTTGGCTGCTGCGTTTTCGCCTGCGGGTAGCCACGTATGAGGCAGAGGCCGGCATTTGCAACCTGCATGATAAGATTAACCACCTCACCAAAGAGGGGGTGTATGGAGAATATATACTCAAGCAGTACAGCAGGGCAGAGATTGAGAGCTTTGAGCAGCTGCTGGAGCCGGAGCGCGACAAGCTCTTCAATATATCGGGCTTGGAGCTGCTGCACGGGCGCTACCTGATACGCACCCATGCAGGGCGCGTGCTGGAGACCCCGCAAGAGATGTTCCTGGGCATAGCCATGCACTTGGCCATGAAGGAGCAAGAGGGGCGCACCGACTGGGTAAAGCGTTTTTACAACATGCTCAGCACCCTTAAAGTAACCGTAGCCACCCCCACACTGGCCAATGCACGCAAGCCGTTTCACCAGCTTTCCTCATGCTTTATCGACACCGTGCCCGACAGTTTGGAGGGCATCTACCGCAGCATAGACAACTTTGCCCAAGTAAGCAAATATGGCGGCGGCATGGGGCTCTACTTTGGTAAAGTACGGGCATGCGGCAGTGCCATACGCGGTTTTCCCGGGGCGGCAGGTGGCGTGATACGGTGGATACGCCTTGCCAACGATACCGCCGTGGCAGTGGACCAGTTGGGGGTACGCCAAGGGGCAGTAGCCGTGTATTTGGATGCCTGGCACCGAGACCTGCCGGAGTTTCTCTCTCTACGCACCAACAATGGGGATGACCGCCTCAAGGCGCACGATGTGTTCCCCGCCGTGTGCTACCCGGACTACTTTTGGCAGCAGGTGCGCGACAACATTGAGGGAGACTGGTACATGATGTGCCCGCACGAGGTGCAGAGCATTAAAGGCTATGCGCTGGAAGACAGCTATGGCGAGGAGTGGGAGCAACGCTACCTGAGCTGCGTGGCAGACTCCCGCATCAGCAAACGCCGCGTGCCCATTAAGGATTTGGTGCGCCTCATCCTGAAAAGCGCGGTGGAAACCGGCACGCCCTTTGTGTTTAACCGAGACTTGGTGAACCGCGCTAACCCCAACAAGCACAAGGGTATCATCTATTGCAGCAACCTGTGCACAGAGATTGCACAGAACATGAGCGCCATAGAGAGCATCAGCCAAACCGTTACCACCGTAAACGGGGAGCAAGTGGTTGTAACCACCACCAAGCCCGGTAATTTTGTGGTGTGCAACCTGGCAAGCTTGTCTTTGGGGCGTATCAACGTGAATGACCCGCAGGAGGTGGCGGATATAACCCGCAGTGCCGTGCGTGCGTTGGATAACGTGATAGACCTCAACCTGTACCCCCTGCCCTATGCAGAGATTACCAACCGCGGCTACCGCCCCATTGGGCTGGGTGTGAGCGGTTACCACCACATGCTGGCCAAAAACGGCATACGGTGGGAGAGCGAGGAGCACCTGCAATTTGCAGATAAGCTCTTTGAGCAAATCAACCATGCCGCTATATCTGCCAGTTGCGACACCGCTGCAGAGAAAGGCCCCTACGCCCATTTTGAGGGCAGTGAGTGGCAAACAGGCCGCTACTTTGAGCGCCGCCACTACACCGCACCGCACTGGCAAGCCCTGCGGGAGCGCGTGGCCATCCACGGCATACGCAATGCCTACCTGCTGGCCGTTGCCCCCACCGGCAGCACCAGCATTATTGCCGGTACCACTGCCGGCATAGACCCGGTGATGAAACTCTTCTTTTTGGAGGAAAAGAAGAACGGGCTCATGCCCCGCGTGGCCCCGGAGCTCTCCATTGACACCCTGTGGTACTACAAGAGTGCCCACAAGGTGGACCAAAGTTGGTCCGTACGCGCGGGCGGTGTACGCCAACGCCACATAGACCAAGCCCAGAGCATGAACCTGTACATCACCAACGAGTACACCCTCCGTCAAATCCTCAACCTTTACATCCTTGCATGGGAGTGCGGGGTGAAAACCATCTATTATATCCGATCCAAGAGCCTCGAAGTAGAAGAATGTGAATCATGTGCCAGTTAACCCGCAGACCATTGTTTAACCCGCAGGGCGATGCCGAAGTGCGCGCCCGCCGCATCATCAACGGCAACACCACCAACCTTAACGACTTCAATAACATGAAGTACGCTTGGGTGAGCGGATGGTACCGCCAGGCGATGAATAATTTCTGGATTCCGGAGGAGATTAACCTCTCTGCCGATGTTCGGGATTACCCCAAGCTCTCCCCCGCAGAACGCCGCGCGTTTGATAAGATACTCTCCTTCTTAGTGTTTTTGGACAGTATACAAACCGCCAACCTGCCCTCCGTCGGGGAATATATTACCGCCAACGAGGTGAACTTGTGCCTGTGTATACAAGCCTTTCAAGAGGCAGTGCACAGCCAAAGCTACAGCTACATGCTGGATACCATCTGCGAGCCGCAGCAGCGCACCGAGGTGCTCTACCAGTGGCGCAACGATGAGCACTTGCTGCGCCGCAACACCTTTATAGGCAACTTGTACAACGAGTTTCAGCAAAACCGCACACCGCAAAACTTTGCCCGCACGCTGGTGGCCAATTTCATACTGGAGGGCATCTACTTTTACAGCGGCTTCATGTTCTTTTACAACTTGGGGCGCAACAACAAAATGCCCGGCTCTGCGCAGGAGATTCGCTACATTAACCGAGACGAAAGCACCCACCTGTGGCTTTTCCGCAATATCATACGCGAGCTGCAACGCGAACAGCCCGAGCTCTTTACCCCCGAGCTTATTGAGGAGTACCGCGCGATGATTCGTGAGGGCTGCGAGCAGGAGATTGCCTGGGGCTGCTATGTCATTGGGGATGACATACCCGGGCTCTCTACCGGCATGATTACAGACTACATACGCTACCTGGCCAACCGCCGCTGTATGGACCTGGGATTTGAGCCGCTGTACGACGGGTATGAGGCCGAGCCTCCCTCCTGCTCCTGGGTGTCTCAATACAGCAATGCCAACCTCATTAAGACGGACTTTTTTGAGGCGCGCTCCACCGCCTACGCCAAAAGTACGGCTCTGGTGGATGATTTGTGATGTTGAATATTGCAGAAAAGCCCCGCAAAACTCAACAAAACCGTTTATTTCTATCGCAGGGTAGGACATCAGTCCTACCCTTTTATTAACGGCATGTATTGATAATAAATACGGAACTAAAGTCTCGCGCTACGATAGAAAACCATCGGGTGGTGGTGGGGTGGGATGCACTGAAGGGCAAGCGCCCTTCAATCTCACTGCCCAAAATTATACTCATAACGCACTTTTATATTGCAATCTGCACGGTATGTGGCATACTTAGGCAACAGGCATGGCATCTCTCATCATTACCATTAACGAACGTAAGCAGGGCTTTGATTTGCCCGCAATTCTCGGCAAAGTAACCGTCATCGGCTGCGATGACGCGTGCGATATTACCCTGAGCGGGGTGGACGGGCTCTCCCACCGCCAATGCAGCATTACCTGCACTAAGGAGGGTTTCTTGCTGGAGGATTTGGAATCCACCAACGGCACCTATGCCAATGAGCAGGAGGTAGAGGAGCCCCAACTGATGAAAGAGGGTGTGATTTACGCCATTGGCGATGCATCCATGATAATTGCCGAGCTGGCAAACTTTGCCCCCATAGAGCCCAAGGAGACCCCTGTACCCGCTGCAGCAGCCGTGGTATCGGAGGCCAAAACCGCCCCGATCGCTGAGGCGGCAACCGCCCCCATACCTGATGCAACCGATACCAAAACAGCACCACTTGCAGAGGATAACAAAACCGCCCCGCTTGCAGACACTGCCGAGGCAACGGAAAATGCCACCAAGCCCCCGGCACACACACGCCCCCTGCCCGGCAGAAAACCCGCCCGCAAAGCCAGGCTTAATACCGGCAAACAAAAGAAACGTGCCCTGAGCGATGAGGAGCTCAAGCAAAAAGCCAAGATGCTGGCAAACGCCATGGGCGGCAGCGGGGTGAGCACGCTGTATGTTGTTGTCATATTGATAGCGGCATTGTACGCCGGCATGGCTCTTTACAGCTGGCAGTCAGAGGGTAACCCTGTGCCCGCATTTTTCAGGTAAAAGTAGTGCCTTTATTCATGCGAGCCGGCAAGGGCGAGCGATCATGCCCATGCATGTTGGATTTGGGAATCTCTAAAAACTCTGGTACCCTCACAAATTGGTAGTTGTGGGGGAGAGTCCGCGAGCGTTAGCGAGCCGACTTTTTGAGCCCCGGAGGGGCGCCATAAAATAGCCCGGGCGTGGAGCCGCGCCAGCGGCGGCTTGTCACGGCGTAGGCTTGCCGAAGCCGGAAACCCCGGGAAATATGCAAAAATAAATATGAACCCCGCAGGGGTGGCATAATGTTGTGCTTTGAATTAAAGCATTATATGTATTTACCCCCATATTTTAGCCACGCATTATGTCACCCCTCAACCGGGGTTCCGTTTTGTTTGTTCCGGTTCCCCGGGGTTTCCGGCTTCGGCAAGCCTACGCCGTGACAAGCCGCCGCTGATGCGGCTCCACCACCGGGCTACCATATATCGCCCCTCACCGGGGCTCAATAGTTTGGCTCGCTTACGCTCGCAAAATGCGAAAGAAATGGATTAAACCGAGTTTTTAGAGATTCCCGATTTTGAATTTTGGATATGGTTCTTTGAGAATGTAAGCTCGCTGACGCGAGCATGAAGAACGGCTGCACCGTTATGAAGAAGCAGCCTGCGGCTGCTAATGAAGAGCGAGCTGAAGCCCGCAATGAAGAACGCCTAGCGGCGTTGAGAGTGTAAAAAAAGCCCCGCGATTGCGGGGCTTTTTTTGGACGGAGCGGGGGGGATTCGAACCCCCGGTACGGGTTAGTGCCCGTACGACCATTTAGCAAACGGTTGCTTTCAGCCTCTCAGCCACCGCTCCATCAGGTGTGTGAGGCGAATTATACAGAACGGAAGCGGGTTCGTCAACCACAAAATGTTTTTTCGCGGAAAAATATGACACAAAGCAAAAATAACATATACAAAAAGAAGCGGAAGTAATTGCTTGACAAGGGCGGCGAAAAAGAGTAAACTTTTTGCACCATGAAGAAAAGACTGCGCAAGAAATACCGTGTAGGCGAGTTCCGCGAGCTTTGCTTTGAATTTACCTTTGACTACAAGGGCGACATCGAATCCGCTGAGTGTGAGCAATTTTTGCATGCATTCGTCAACGACTGCATAGAGGCCAACGGGCTGAATTGCGAGGGCAACATGACGGATGCCGGCTGCAACATCACCGCACGCGCAGAGGATGCCACCCAAACGAACGAGGCACAACGCCAGGCTGTTAAGGCATGGTTGGAAGCCCGTGAGGACGTTGAGGTAAAATCCTTCGGCGAGCTGGTGGATGCTTGGTACAACTTCTGATAAAGAAATTGCACGTAGCAGCCGCTAAAAACTCACAATAAAAACGCGCAGGCACAGCCTGCGCACACCCCATATACTATATACAGAACAAGAATGAACGACAAAGCGACAGCAGAGAAGCCCACGTTTCCGAAGGGACTCAAAGGAGTTATCGCCAACGAAACGGGGCTGAGTGACGTACGCGGTGAGGAGGGGCGCCTTCTCTACTGCGGGTATGAGATTGAGGATTTGGTGGATCTCTGTTCCTTTACGGAGATTATCTATCTTTTACTCAACAAACGTTTGCCCAACCGAGACGAATTGGAAGGATTGGAACAACGACTGCGCCACGACCGAGAGCTGCCGCAACCCATTCTTGATTTCTTTAAGACAGCAACCAAGACGGCACGCCCCATGAGTGCGCTGCGCACGGCTGTTTCAATGCTGGGCATGTATGATGACCGCACGAAAGACCCGACGCAGATGAAGGAGATCGGGCTTTCTCTGATAGCGAAGATACCGGTAATGGCGGCTTATTATTACCGCATATGCCAAGGGCTGGATTTGCCCCCCATCCGCACGGATTTAGGGGAAGCCGCCCACTTTTTATGGCTGTTGAAGGGCACGGAGCCCGATGAGCAGGAAGCGCATATTCTGGATGTTGCCTATATTCTGCATGCAGACCACGGCATGAATGCCTCCACCTTCTCCTCGCGTGTAACGGCATCCACACTGTCCGACATGTACTCCTGCATCACCGCCGCTATCGGCACCCTTAAAGGGCCCCTGCACGGTGGTGCCAATGAGGCCGTTATTGAAATGCTTAAAGAGATTGGCAGCGAGGAAAATGTTGAAGAATACATCAACAACAAGTTGGCCAACCGTGAAAAGATTTTCGGCATGGGGCACCGCGTGTACAAAACGCTTGACCCCCGCGCCCCGCAGCTGCGCCGCATTGCGATTCGCCTGACGCAGAAGATCGGCGAGCCTAAGTGGATACGCATGAGCGATAAGATTGCCCGCATAGTGCGCGCCCGCAAGGGGCTTAACGCCAATGTGGATTTCTACTCTGCCTCGGTCTACTACAGTTTGGGTATACCCACCCGCATGTTCACCACCATCTTTGCCATTGCCCGCTCCGCCGGTTGGGTGGCACAGATTCTGGAGCAGCTGGAGGACAACACCCTGTTCCGCCCCTTATCTCAATACACCGGGCCGGATGACCCCCTGCTGGTACCGATTTTGGACATGCGCTGAGTCAATTTTAATCCCTTTCCTGCCACGGAAAGGGATTTTTTTATAAAATTTCAACAATTTGAGTCTGTAAAACAAAAAAAAGCTAGCGTTGACTCTAGGAATATGCTAAACTACGCTTGTTCCCGACCGGGGAGAGACGTAACACCTAAACATTATCAAGCGATATGAACGATCTCACGAAACCTTTCAAACGTTTACCGGTGGCCCTCATCGGCACCGGCTCCTATGTACCGGAGACCCGCCTGACCAACTCTGATTTGGAGAAGATGGTAGATACCTCTAACGAGTGGATTATAGAGCGCACCGGCATAGAGGAGCGCCGCATAGCCGCCCCCGGCGAGAAGACCAGTGATATGGCCACACAGGCAGCACTGCGAGCCATGGAGTCCGCCGGGGTCAAGCCGGAAGAGATTGACCTGATTATTGTGGGCACCGTTACGCCGGATACCTTCACACCCTCCACCGCCTGCTATGTGCAAGCCAACATCGGGGCTGTTAACGCAGCAGCTTTTGATATATCTGCCGCGTGCTCCAGTTTCCTGTTTGCACTTAAAACAGCCGTGCAGTTTATTGGTTGCGGGCAAGCCAAGACGGCACTCATCATTTCATCCGAAAAGCTCAGCCACATAGTCAACTGGGAGGACCGCAGCACCTGCGTGCTGTTTGGCGACGGTGCCGGTGCAGCCGTGTTACGCACCGGTACGGGCATAGAGGGCGACAGCGCCATTCTGGCATCCGACATCGGCTCCGACGGCACGCTGACAGATTTGCTGATGGTACCGGGCGGTGGCTCTGCCATACCGACCACGGAGGAAAACATACACGAGAAGCTTTATACCTTGGCCATGCGCGGCAACGAGGTGTTCCGCCACGCCGTAGCACACATGAAAGACTCTGCGCTGTCTTTGATTGAGCGCACAGGCATCAAACCCGAGGACGTGGCACTGGTGATACCGCACCAGGCCAACCTGCGCATCATCAATGCCGTGGCACAGCGTTTGGGCATACCCGTAGAGCGCGTGTTCATCAACCTGCAGAAGTACGGCAACACCTCCGGCGCGGCTTGTGCCATTGCGTTGGATGAAGCCGTGCGTGCCGGCAAAGCCAAAAAGGGAGACATCGTGCTGATGGTCACCTTCGGCGCAGGGCTTACCTGGAGCAGTGCGGCTATCCGCCTGTAACAAATAACAAGCTTTTACTCTACTTTCAAAAACCGAAGAAGCGGAGGCGGCTCCGTTTCTTCGGTACATCTGTATCAACACGCCGCCATGTTACCCTCCATCACAGGATACGTAAGCCGCAGCTCAGCTTTCAAGGCAGAGCTGGAGCAGCTGCACACGGGCAACACAAGAGAGGTGCCATTGATATTTCCGCGTTGCTGTGAGGCGGCGTTATCTTTTGTGGTAGCGTTGGTGGCAGCCCAAAGCAAAATACCCCGCAACATTTGGGCGGTGGCAGATGCCCTGCCCACACAGGAACGCGTGGCGGCAGAGCTGCCACTGTGGGGCGCGGAGGGCATTTTTATACCCGAGAGAGAGGTACACATTAACAACGGCTTGAGCGACCCTGATTTGGCAGCGGAGCGTTTGGAGGCCCTGCGCACCCTGGCAACCCCGGCAAAGATTCCGCGTGTGGTGGTTGTAACGGCAGCAGCCCTCAACCAACAAACCCCGGCTTTTACCCACAACTCGGCAGATACCCTGCGCCTGCACGTGGGGGATAAAATACCCCCGCAACAACTCACCGCGCAATTGGCAGAGCATGGTTTTGAGCGGGTGGAGCAAGTGATTGCCCGCAGCCAATGGAGCTTGCGCGGCGGCATTCTCGATGTCTTCCCCCTGCAATCCGCCTGGCCGCTGCGCTTGGAGTTTTTCGGGGATGAGCTGGAGAGCATTCGTGCGTTTGACATTGACAGCCAATTATCCTTTCGTAAGTTGGAGCATGCGGAACTGGTAATGGACGAACCGCCGGCAGACCGTCTGCTCAGAGATTTAATAGGCAAGGAGGACTGGGTCATCAGCCTGCCGGGCAGTGGAGAGCCCGGGGATGTGCTTATATTCAACACCCCGCCGGAGGTTACGGATGTGCTGCCGGAGCTCGAAAAGCTCAACGAGAAAGACCCGCTCTCTTTTTACGGCACCCCCTTGGGCACATTTGATACGGGTGACTTTGTGATGCAGGAAGCCCGCCGAGCCATGGCACGGCACAGCCTGCAAAAATGGAAGGATGAGAAATGGCGCATCCTCATGTTTTTTCCGCATGCCGGTGAAAAACAACGCTTTGAAGAGATATGCGGAGAGGACGAGGCGTGGTCTGCCGTGCAAAGCAGAGACGGCGACCTGCCGTTCGGGTTCACTGCGCCCGGCGCCAAGCTGGCTGTGTTATCTGCGGCAGAGATTTTCGGCAGATACTCCTCACCGCACGCCCGCAGGCGAGATGACCGAGAGGACCGCCTGAGGCGCGAGCGCGCGCAAGCCCCGCTGAGAGAAATTACCCCCGGAGACCACGTGGTACACGCCGCCCACGGCTTGGGCCGCTTTGAGGGCATTGTACAAGATGAAAAAACGGGGGAGCAAGAGCTGCACATACAATATGCAGGCGGTGTGCTGCTGCGTATCCCCTTAAGCCAGGGGCACCTCGTGTCCAAATACATAGGCCTGGGGGCAAAAACGCCGGAGCTCTCCAAACTGGGGGATGCCCGTTGGAAACGCGCTTGCAAAGCCGCAGAGCAAGCCATACGAGACTACGCCGCCCAGCTGCTGGAGGTGCAGGCAGAGCGAGAAAGCAACAATGGCTACGCCCACCCTGCAGATTCCTCATGGATGTGGCAATTTGAGTCCTCCTTCCCCTACCGTGAAACCCCCGACCAGCTGCGCGCCATCAACCAATGCAAGGCGGATATGGAATCCACCCGCCCCATGGACCGCCTGATATGCGGCGATGTGGGGTTCGGCAAAACAGAGGTAGCCATACGCGCAGCCTTCAAATGCGTAACGGGCGGCAAGCAAGCGGCCATATTGGCCCCCACCACCGTGCTGGCAGACCAGCACTACCGCACCTTCCGCAGCCGTATGAGCGAGTACCCCATACGCATAGAGTTGCTCAGCCGCTTTACACCCGCCAAAAAGGCGGCAGAGATTATAGAGGGCATGCGCAACGGCTCCGTAGACATTGTGGTGGGTACGCACAGGCTCATCTCTAAAAACGTCAATTTCAAAGATTTGGGCTTGGCCGTCATTGACGAGGAGCAAAGATTCGGCGTGCGGCACAAAGAGCAGTTTAAGCGCATGTTCCGCATGGTGGATATGCTCACCCTGTCTGCCACCCCCATACCGCGCACGTTGTATGTAGCCCTCATGGGTGCGCGAGACATGAGCACCATAGACACCGCCCCCCTCAACCGCCTACCCGTGCAAACGGCGGTTTGCCCGTATAATGAGGAGCTCATTGCCCGTGCCATAGAGCGAGAGCTGGCACGCAACGGCCAGGTATTCTTTTTGCACAACCGCGTTTCCACCATTCACAAAATGGCAGAAACCCTGCAACGCCTTGCACCCAAAGCCCGCATTGTGGTGGGCCACGGGCAAATGGATAAGGC
Organism: Akkermansiaceae bacterium; assembly: GCA_015062045.1. Lineage (GTDB taxonomy): Bacteria > Verrucomicrobiota > Verrucomicrobiia > Verrucomicrobiales > Akkermansiaceae > Akkermansia. The sequence continues at coordinate 2,028 of SUVJ01000039.1, read as the reverse complement.
GGATTTAGAATGTGTGATGCGCGACTTTATCAACGGGCAGGCAGATATTCTGCTCTCTACCACCATTATTGAAAGCGGCATAGACATACCCAACGCCAACACAATCATCATTGACCGTGCGGACCGATTCGGGCTGGCGGACTTGTACCAGTTGCGCGGGCGAGTAGGGCGAGGCGGGCACAGGGCTTATGCCTACCTGCTGCTGCCGGAGGGCGCGCTGTGCACGGGCGATGCCCGCAAGCGTGTAGCCGCCATTAAACAGTATACCGAGCTGGGCAGCGGTTTCAAGATTGCCATGCGAGATTTGGAGATTCGCGGGGCAGGCAACTTGCTGGGCACTCAACAAAGCGGGCATATTGCCGCCATTGGGTTCGAGCTGTATTGCCAGCTCTTGCGCCAATCCATAGACCACCTGCAAGGCAAAGCCCCCGTTATACGCACCGACGCGCAGTTTAAGGCGGATTTTCTGTGCATCAGCGAGGCCTCCATGTCAACCCGTGCAGATGCCGATAAGCTCATAGGGGCGTATATCCCTGCCGCTTGGGTGGAAAGCACGCAAACTCGCATGAGCTGCTACACCCAACTGGCCAAAGCTTTAACTACGGATGATGTAGATGACCTGGAACGGCAGTGGACAGACCGCTTCGGCAAGCTCCCCAAACAGGCGCGCCACTTGCTCATTTGCCAAAAAATCAAAATCATGGCCACGCGGCACCATATCTCTCATGTAGAAATATCTGCGCAAAAGCTCTTGCTCACCCGCAATAACGACTACATTACACTGGACCGCCGTTTCCCCAGACTCACCAAAACAAAACCCACCGATAAACTTTACGAAACCCTGCGGTTCCTGCAAGAAATGTAACGCCGTGCATACGTTTGCATGCACTTCGCATCTCGCATTTCGTACCTCGTACTTCTCAATATTCATCGCCCCCGTGTACACTGTGCTCGATGGGCACGTAGGCAACCGTTACCTCCGTAATACCGGTGTGGGGGTAAATGATGGTGTTACCGCCCATGGCAGCAGCGCGGCGTTTGATGGCATTGAGCATGGCCTCGTTATCGTACTGCAACACAGCATCGTTGTGTACAAAGAATCGCCCTACCACCACGGCGTTGGGGTTATCCGGCAACATGGGTAAAAACTCTACCTCATACACCTCTACATGCGGGCGCTCTCCTACGAGGGGATCCGGCACTACCTCCCAATGGCGCACAATGCGTGGCTCACCGTTTTGAGAACAGCCCAACAACGCCGATAAGGACATGATAAAAAACAGCTTTTTCATCTCTTTTGATGCTGATTATCAATAATCCTCCGCAGATTCAAAACGGCAACAGAATACGGAGCTGCCGTTGGTGAGCAGATCCACACAAATACACTCTGCCTCCATGCGTACACGGTAGGCATCGTACTCTGAAGGCGGTGCCGGGCGAAAACGCCGCACCTTCTCCGGCGATAATACGGCAGAACGCAACACGCACACCAATTGAGAGTTGCGCATGCGGCGCATCTCGGCATAGTTCGATATCGGTAATCGCAGGGTCGGTACTTCTGTTCTGCTCACGCGCTTCACTATACATTATTTGTTACAATTGTCAAGCCGGAAGTAAAAATACGCAGGGCAAACGCATTAGGAATATGACACTTTATTCAGATTGACAATTTGGGCATCTCTAAAAACTCCGGGGCCCCCTCAAATTGGTAGTTGTGGGGGAGAACCCGCGAGCGTTAGCGAGCCGACTTTTTGAGCCCCGGCGAGGGGCGCCATAAAATAGCCCGGGTGTGGAGCCCCGTGAGGGGCGGAACCCCGGGAATTATGCAAAATTAAATACGAACCCCGGCAGGGGTGGCATAATGCGAGGCTTAAACCTTAACGACGAATGTAAAATCAGAGTGTAAAATCAGAGTGACATTATAGTTTGACATCATCGATATTACATGTTATAGTGACGCTTGCATGAGAGATACCTATTCAAATATTTACCTGCACATTATTTTTCATATAAAAAATATTGAATCGC
>SUVJ01000038.1 GCA_015062045.1 Akkermansiaceae bacterium | reverse complement strand
TTTCGCCTCCGGCTTCCTTCCCACCCCACATTACTGTGACGCAGTTGCCCTTGGCTATTTGATTCCGCCCTGTCAGCGGCTCATTGGGGACTCTCACCCCAGTTACGTGTCATGCCTGACGTACTAACAAAACCGCCTTACAGCCGGGCTGCAAGGCGGTTTTGAGTAAGAATGAATGTGAGGTATCAGTCGTTTACGCGGCCAAGATAGGTGCCGTCCTCCGTCTTAACGGAGATTTTCTGACCGGCATTGATGAACAGGGGAACCTGTACCACCAGGCCTGTGCTCATCGTGGCGCTCTTGTACACGTTGTTGGCGGAGTTGCCCTTAACACCCTCGGGAGCCTCGGCAACCTCCATGGTGATGGCGGCGGGCAGCTCGATGGAGCAGGGTACTTCATCTGTGAACATAACAACGTAGTTCTCACCCTCAATGAGGTAATCTTTAACGGGTTCTACAATATCCTCGCTCACGCATACGTCCTCGTATGTCTCGGTGTTGAGGAAGTGGTAGCCCATGCCGTCTACGTAAGAGAACTCCATCTCCTCGCGGGTCAGCATAACACCCTCAAGGAAGTCGTTGGAGGTGAGACGCAGGTTGTAGTCCTTCTTAGAGGCGATGCTGCGGATGGTCATCTGAACGTAGGAAGCCATGCGGGGGGGAGTCTTGAGCTGGCTTTCACGTACAATGCAGATGTCGCCGTTGTAGTTCACGGCGTGACCTTTGCGAAGCTGAATAACAGGAACTTTTGCCATAACGCGCGGTACAGTAGCAGACAAATGCCCTTTAGTCAAGCGAATATCGTTGTCTTGCCTTATTTTTTTGTTTTTGAATTGCCCGTTGGCGTGATTCTGCTTGCAAAATGAGATAATCAAGGGTATAATCCGCGCCCGTTATGAAACAGTATGCACAACAGCTTTTGCGTTATCCGGAGATGGGGATTTCTCTTGACTTTTCCAAGCTTCCCCTTACGGATGAGTTTTTGACTGAAATGAAGCCGCTTATTGAGCGCGCTTACACGGATATTGCCGCTTTGGAGTCCGGAGTGATTGCCAACCCCGATGAAAATCGCATGGTGGGTCATTACTGGCTGCGCAACAGTGCTATTGCTCCCACAGCAGAGCTGCGTGCCAAGATTGATGAGCCTTTGGCTGATCTCAAAGCCTTTGCGGCAGATGTGCTCGGCGGCAGGATTCTTGCCCCCAACGGCAAAAAGTTTACAACCTGCCTGGTTATCGGCATTGGTGGCTCTGCCTTGGGCCCGGAGCTTGTGGCAGATGCCTTGCCTGCAAGCGGCCTGAACATGGCATTCTTGGATAATACGGACCCCGATGGCATGTATAAGGTGCTGGATACCCTGCCGCTTACCGAGACTCTGGCAGTGGTTATCTCCAAATCCGGTGGCACGCCCGAGACCCGCAACGGCATGGTATGCGCCCAGGCCTATTTTGCAGATAAAGGGGTAGCATTTGCGCCTCAGGCCGTGGCTGTTACCGGCGTTGGCTCCACCTTGGATAAGGTGGCAGTGGGTGAGGGTTGGCTCAAGCGTTTCCCCATGGAAGATTGGGTGGGTGGCCGTACCTCCGAAACCTCCGTTGTGGGGTTGGTGCCCGCAGCCTTGCAGGGGGTGGATGTAGATGCCCTGTTGAAGGGTGCAGCAGATATGGATGCCCACACCCGCGTGGCCGACACCGCCGTGAATGCCTCCATGAAGCTGGCTCTCGCTTGGTATGCTGCCGGTGAGGGCAAGGGCAAGAAGGACATGGTTGTGCTGCCCTATAAGGACAGTTTGGTGCTCTTCTCCAAGTATCTTCAGCAGCTTATCATGGAGTCCCTGGGCAAGGAGCTCGACCTGGACGGCAAGACGGTTAACCAGGGTATCTCCGTATACGGCAATAAAGGCTCTACGGACCAACATGCCTATGTGCAGCAGCTGCGCGACGGCCTTAACAACTTCTTTGTCACCTTTATTGAGGTGCGCCAAGCCCCCACCGATACCGTGAAGGTAGAGGGCAATTTCACCGCCGGGGATTATCTGCAAGGTTTCTTGCGTGGTACTCGCAAGGCCCTCAGCGAGAGTGGCCGACAGAGCATTACCATCTCTATTCCCACAGTGAATGCATACACACTTGGTATGCTCATAGCCCTGTTTGAGCGTGCCGTGAGCTTCTATGCCAGCCTTATCCACATCAACGCCTATCACCAGCCGGGTGTGCAAGCCGGTAAGTTGGCTGCCAATGTGTTCCTTAAGCTCTTGGCAGATGCCGAGGCCGCACTCAGCACCACGCCTGCCACAGCTGCACAGGTTGCCGCCACCGTGGGGGCAGATGTTGAGGATACCTACCATGCCTTGGTTCACATTGCAGAGAGCGGCAAGGCTACTTGGACCCAAGCTGCATGCCCTTGCGAGGATTCGTTCTCCGCTTTGTAATGCCTTTTGCGCATCGGTTGCGGAGCCGGGATTCCGCAACCGATGCTTTCACCCCTAACCCATCCCTGTAAAACGATGAAAAAATTACTCAACATCTTATGCCTTGCAGTGTTTGCCGCTGCTGCGCTTTCCCCCTGTGCCTATGCTAAAAAAGATAAGACAGAGGAGGTATCCGCTGCCGATTTGCCGGTAGTGCCCGCATCTCTTGCAGACCGCACTTATGTTACCAAGACCAAGCCCAAATTGGACGCTAAGGTGTATTTCATCTATCAATCTCGCTATTATTGCCCCACCTGTGTGGCAGAGGCTCCTAAAATTGTAGCGGCGTATAAAAAAATGAAGGGTAAGGGGGCAGAGCTGGTGATGCTCAATGTAGACAAAGAGCTTGAAACCGCAGAAGAATGGGCAAGAAAAGCCAAGTTGCGTTTCCCCATTGTGGCTCCGGGTAATCGCTCGGGTATACCTTTCCCCCATACCGGGGCAAATAAGCTGCCCTGCATGGTTGCGTTGGATGCCCATGGCAACAAGCTGGGTGAGGCCAGCGGGTCTGAGGTGGCTGCGTTTTTGGCTGATAATTGGAAACAGTATGTCAAAGACGTGAAAAAGGCAGAGAAAGAGGCAGCTAAAAAGGCGGAATCCGAGGAATAAAAAGCCATGTTTTTTGTTGTTATATTAGGTCATTTGCTGGCTGTTCTGTTTGGCTTTTGTGGTGTGGTTTCGCTGGGCAGTTTGTTAAGCGGCCCCACATTTGACAGTGCCGGGGCCTTTACCATGGCATTGGCTGTTGCCTCTTGGCCTTTAGCCGTTGCCGGTATTATTGAGCTTTTAGTTCAAATAGCCTGCATGATGGAGAAGCAGATGCTGTCCGGCTTGGTTGGTACCACGGGGGCTGCGCCTGAAAAATCTGCCCCGTTTAAACCTATTATTAGAAAGCAGCAGGCAGAGCCCGCCTCTGCCTCAGGGCAGTTCTTCCGCGCTAATCCTGTGCCGGAGCCTCCCGCTGTTCCCCCGCTTGAAGAGCCGAAACCCGCTGCTGATGAGGCCAAAAAAAATGAGCCTGTGAAGCAGGAGGAAGAAAAGAAGGAGCCCGAGAAACCTGCCTCCGGTCTGAGCTTTTTCCGTGTGGATTAAAATGCAATGAATATACCGCCGGATGGAGCCTTGCACATTGCCTCCCTATGCCGTGAGCATGGGTTGCAGGTGGATATTGCAGACCTGCAGCTGATTGTGGCGGGGGCTTCCGGGCGTGTTATCATGCGCGTATGCCCCGGTGGCGAGCCAAGCGGAATCATCGGCGTTTATTGGACAGCCGCCCGTGCAGACAACGGCTCTTTTGTGGATGCCGCGCAGGGGCTGGCGGCTCATGGTGTGCGTGTGCCGCAGATATTGCGCTATCGGGATGACGGGCAGGGCTGTGGCACCTGTTTGGTGCAGGATATGGGCAGTGCCGACTTGCTGGGGTTAAAAAATGCCCCTTGGACACAGCTATACCCTGCCTATTGCTCCGCCATACAAGCCGTGCATGCCTTGCATTCTCTTACCCCGGATTGGCCTTTGCAGCCCGAGTTTGATGCTGCCATGTACCGCTGGGAGCAGGGCTACTTTGCGGAGCATTTTCTGGGGCGTCATTGCGGGCTTTCTGCCCGGGATTTTATGGAGCTGCCCGCTACACAACAAACGGCAGATTATTTAGCAGGGCTGCCCCGTGTGCCCGTGCACCGAGATTTTCAGAGCCAAAACATCATGTTGCAGGGTGATGAGGCTTATTTAATTGATTTTCAGGGTATGCGCTATGGCCGTGCCGAATATGATTTGGCCTCTTTGGTGTATGACCCCTACATGGCACTTACGGCTCAACAAAGCGATGCCCTCATTGCTGCGTATGAGCAAATTACGGGTACTGCCGTTCAAGGCCCCGTTTTTTACGCATGTGCATTACAGCGTTTAATGCAAGCACTGGGCGCGTATGCCAACATCGGTTATAATCAACAGCGGGACTGGTATCTGAACATGATTCCCGCCGGGGTTGCAGCCCTGCGTCATGTGGCTACCCGCACCCCTGTAGAATCCCCTGCATATCCTCTTTCTCAATGGCTGCTAAATCACGTATAAGATGGTCTCGCATTTTGGTGTGGTACCTTGTGCTGTCCGCATTGTTGCTGGCAGGTGCCCCGCTTTTGTACCGTGCAGATGCATGGTTGTACAACCATGCTGCCCCGTATGTAGGCTTGGCACAGGCTCAGCAGCCTGTTCATTTGCTTCACCCCGGGGATAAGCAGCCTGTGTCTGCCCCCGTGCCGGTAAAAAAACGCTGGGTGGAGTGCCCCACTGTGGGCATGATTGATTTACGCCCCGAGCAAGTGAAGGAGAGCTTTGCCTCCGTAGAGTGGAGCGCGCAGGATTTTGCCGCACTCCTTAAAAAAGTATCCGAAACAGGGGTGCGTAATTTGGCTGTTTCCGCCCCCTTCATTTGGGAGGGTGGCACCCGGGCTGCCGGGCAAATGTTGTTGTGTGCTACATTGCAAAATAAACAACTGTTTGACAAAGTGGTATTGGGTATGCGCGGGCGCACCACCGCCCAGGCGGATCTCACCCCCATTCAGTTCCGCTCATACGTTATCCCCTCTGCTCAGGTTAAGGGCGATACCTCTCAACTGCCTATTGCCAACAGACAAATTGAAAATGACCTGGATACGGCAGATGCTGCCACCGAGCTTATATGGTCTCCGGATTGGATTGAGGATGAGGAGCTTACCCAAGTGCCGGCTGCGCTGGCGGAGCGCTCCTTCCCCCTGCTGGTGCGCTGGAACGGTGAGATTCTGCCCACTCTGCCGTTGCGCCTGGCTTTGGAGGCCCGCCGTTGCCCGCCGGAGCGTGTGCATGTTGAGCTCGGCAAAGAGATTCGCATAGGCTCTTTGGTGATGCCCATAGATACTCATGGTCGCGTGATTCTCAAAAATGTTTCGGTGCAGCCCATGAACCTCAAGGCCGTGATAGACGGTAAAGAGGAACTCAAGGGTACGGCATCTCCGTTTGCTGCGGCTATTTTAATGCAACCTCTTACGGATAAAGAACCCGCTGCCAGGCTCAACTTGATGGCCGCCACGGTCTCTCAACTCTGTGCGCAGGGGCGCAGCAAAAATGTAATGCAGCCCGGCACACCGTTGCCGGCCTTGTGGTATCAACCGCTTATCTCCGGCCTTACTTGGAGAATCATTGCCGTGCTGGTGGGCTTGTTTATTGCCGTCAGATTCATCCCCTCCATGCCCGTGATGATGCGCCTGTTGGTGATGGTCTTTTGGCTCGGGTATTTGCTTTACTTGGCATATAGCCACATGCTTAGCTCTCAGTGGTTCCATATCGGCCTGATGCTGACCGTATGGCTACTCTTGCTCTTGGCTTTGCCTTGGCTGAAGCCGGAGAAAAAGCGCTCCATGTTCTCCCGCCGTTGAGGTTGCTCCGGCTAGTTACTCCAAATGAGCCAATGCATTTAAGCACGGTGTGTGCGTGCTACCAAATCTGCATAGCGCACACCGTACCCGCCGAAGATATCCAGCGCGCTGCCTACGGTGGCATCCATACTGCCGTGGGAGAGCTCGTCTATCTGCTCAAAGTCCGCCATGGTAGAGATTCCGCCCGCGTAGGTCATGGGGCAGCCCCTCCAGCTGCCCAGCAGTTCCACCAGCTCGCGGTCTATGCCGTTACATTTGCCCTCAACATCTGCGGCATGAATCAAAAACTCCGCGCAGTGTGAGGATAAGGCATCCAGCGTGGACGGGGTAATCTCAAGCTCGGTGAGGGTTTGCCAGCGGTTCATGGCAACGGTCCACCCTTTGTTGGTGCGGCGGCAGCTCAGGTCTAATACTAAATGACGGGTGCCGATGCGCTCCTCCAACTCATGCAATACGCGGTGCTGCAATTTACCGCTTGCGTTAAATAAAGCACTGGTAACAATAACGTGAGATGCCCCCGCATCCAGCCACTGCTGCGCATTGTCCGCCGTAATACCACCGCCTACCTGCAAGCCCCCGTGGTAGGCGGCTAGGGCTGCCAAGGCTGCTTCATCATTATCGGGCCCCAGCTTGATGACATGCCCGCCTGTCAACCCATCCCGCTTGTATAGCTCTGCATACCATGCTGCAGGTTGCTCTGCTATAAAGTTGGTGCGTGGCGCTGCCCCGTCATCTGTTAAGCTGCTGCCTACAATCTGTTTTACTTGGCCGTGGTGTAAATCGATACAGGGGCGAAACTTGGTCATATTTCCTTTAACGTTGTCTGCGCGTACTTTACCACATCCTGAGTTGTTTTTCGAGAAAAATTAAACAATAATGACGAAATGTTAGAAAATACTTGACTTTTCTTGAATTTTATGTTATTGAAACAGCGGATTAGGAACCAAATCCGCAGTAATAACCATGAAGAAAAGCATTATTTTATCACTGGCTCTCGTAGCCCCGGCATTTGCCGGTGAACCCGTGGCCCCCGTTACCGTTGTAGAGCCCGCCCCCGCCCCGGCTCCCTGCTGGGCTGTAGAAGTTGGCCCCCATTACACCCTTGCCACTCGCCATTTAGGTACCGGTGCAGGTGATTTGGATATGGGCGGTATTGATATTACCGGTCTGTATAATGTGGATGACAAGTGGGCCGTGACCCTCCGTTTCTCTTGGGCAGAGGGCGATGCCTATTGCCCGCATGAGCACAATACCGACACACAGGAGTATTTCGTTAAGGATGTAGATGGCCAAGCTTGGAGCATTATGCCCGGTGTGCGTTATACATCCCCCATTACGGAAGATTTAGATTGGTTTGTAGGTGCCAATGTCGGTATCAATAATTTGGAGCTCGAAACTGCTTGGGAATCGCATGATGCAACCGGTTTCGGTTACTCTGCAGAGACCGGCTTGAAGTATCAGGTTATTGATAACCTCTACATTTACGGTGCAGTGCAGGTATCCGGCAGCACGGCAGATCCCAATGGCATCCGTCACCAGTTCGGTTACGGTATCCGTGCCGGTGTTGGCTTTGAGTTCTGATTGAATCAGAATGCGTAAAATATTTCAGGCGGGGTGTTACCCCGCCTTTTTTTCGACTGGTCGTTACCGATAGCATTTGCCCCTCAATCACCAATTTTTCGGGGGCAATATTTCAACGGAACTAAAAATTGGGCATCTCTAAAAACTCGCCAAATGGCAATTTGTAGGGGAACACTGAGGGCGAATGCCCGCCGAAATCAGAGCCCCGGCGAGGGGCGATATATGGTAGCCCGGTGGTGGAGCCGCGGCAGCGGCGGAACCCCGGGGAAACGGACAAACAAACAGGAACCCCGGTTGAGGGGTGACATAATGCGTGGCTTAAATATGGGGACAAAAATGCATATAACGCCTCAATTCAATGCACAACATTATGCCACCCCTGCCGGGGTTCGCATCTGTTTTTGCATATTTCCCGGGGTTTCGCCGCTGACGCGGCTCCACGCCCGGGCTATTCTATGGCGCCCCTGAACGGGGCTCAATAATTCGGCTCGCTAACGCTCGCGGGGTCTCACCCACAACTACCAATTTGTGGGGGTACCAGAGTTTTTAGAGATGCCCAAATTGCTTTATGGAGTTTCCATAATCCCCATAAAATACGGGGTATTGGCGGTATCTGCCTCTGTAATAATCCAAATAAAGGGGCGATTGAAGGTTAATTTAAGAGGGAGCGGGCTCTCCTCTTCACAAAGCCACATGGGAATTTCGCTGAGGGCTGCGGCCTCGGTGCCGTCTTCATCCAACTTGATTCGGCATTTTTGGGTAACATCGTCCACAAATAACGGGGTGTCACAGAACCCGCTGAAGTTGGCTTGTGGCGAGAAGACTTGTAATAAGCCACACTGTTGCAATGCTTGTTTGAGCGAGACGGCATCCGTTTCTATATCAAAATTGGGCAATCCCAGCTCAATTTCTTTGTCGCCGGAGGCAAGTGCTTGAATGATAGCGTGGTAATTAGTCGGCGTGAGTGTGGCTGCAAATCTGTGCGCGTTTCCATTCGGCAAAATGGCAACAAAGTAACCGCCGGACTTATAGGTAGGGCGATAGCCTGCCAATTTTTTCCCTTGGCATATTGAAGCACTTCTGTTTTATGCATCATCTGAACACGGTGCTTTTTGCCGTTGGAGTCGATAAAGGTTTCTGACCTTGTGTTTTGTGAATCAAAAGGTACATCCCATTTTTCTTTAAGGTGCACCGCATTGACGATAAGCATCTTTGTGTTCGGATTATCCGCTGCGGGGGAGGTGTAATCTTCTATGAACCCATGAGTTTTCTCACTTACCCAGTCAGAAATGGCATCGCACGCTTCATTTGAGCCGAATGGCAGAGTCTTGATATCATCCGCCTTTATGCCCGCTTTCAGTCGTATGTTTTCATTCAGGAAGACGGCGTTGGCTTCTTCAACTTTCATGGTGGGGGTGGCCCCGCTTTTTGTATCCGGAACGATATTGAGCAGCGTTGCCGTGTTGCCGCGCGCGCCTTGTTTCAGCGTGCGCAGGGCACCTTCCAGACTGGCAGGAGAAAAGACGATATTTTCTTTCGATTCGCTTGCCAAACGATTGAAAACGCTGATAGATAAGCTTTTTTGCGGTGCTTTGTCTGTAGCTTTCAGCTCCGCTTGGGGCGAGTAATCATATGTAGAGCTCCCGTCTTTGTGCGAAGAACAGGCACACAGTGCAAAAATTGAAAGAAGTGGTAATAAATGAATTTTCATGGTGTTTCAAATAGCCCCATAAAGTAGGGCGTAGAATGGGGGATGAGGTCTGTTATCACCCAGATAAACGGGCGGTCGAAAGTGATGTGGGTAGGTTGAGGCGTGCGCTTAATGCTCTTGACTCTCAGCTCTGCCAAATTGGCGGCGGCGGCCTCGGTGCCGGTTTCATCTGCTATGATGCGGCATTGCTGCAATACGTCTGCCACATACAAGGGGGTATCCGAAAAGCGGGAGAAATCCGCCCCCATGCCGAAAGCCTGTTGCATACCGCACAGTTTGAGGGCGGGGGTCAGAGATACCGTGCCGGGTTGATGCTCAAAGCGTGGTAACTGCACCACGACATCCTGAGGCTTGCTTGCTGCCAATGCTTTAAGTATATCTTTGTATTGATGTGGAGTGAGAATTGTGGCGAATGCTCGCGCATGGCCTTTGGGTAGAATCCCCACAAAACAGGCGGGGCTACCGGCCTGCTTCGGCGTGTACATCAACGCCACTGCTTGCCAGGAGTCCCCCTCTGCGTAGCGGTATTTGGCTCGGCTTATCATCATTTGGCAAGGGATTTGCTTGCCGTCTTGCGTGGTGAAAAGTCTTGGCTTGGTGGCATTCTTGTCGAACGCATGCTGCCATTCTGCCTTCAGGTTGATGGCGTTGAGTACCATCATTCGTGTTTGTCGGTCAATATCTGCGGTGCCGATAATCTTTGATATTTTGCCGGATGTGCTCTTGTTTACCCATTGATTGATGGCATTTGCCGCCAATGTGGCAGACCCCGTAAACGGCACCTTATGAATGCTGTTGCCCGTATGCTCGGGTTTTAGTGTTAGCTCTCTGTCAACAAACAGGGCATCTGCTTGGGTTATTTGCAGACTGCTTGTTGGGTTCTCTTTACCTAAGGGTAATTCATTTAATTCTTTTAACGTGGTACCTGCTGCACCTTGTTGCAGCAGCCTCACCATGGCTTCCGTGCCCGTGGGTGAGTACACTATATTACCCTTTTGTGCCGTTGCCAGCACGCTGAACATGCGGATGGTAAAAAGGTTATCTGTTTGCGCGTTGTTGTACATGTGTACAGCCGGGGTGGCTATGCAGGGCCCCGGTCGCTTGATATTTGAGCCCTGCTTGTCACCCGTGCAGCCAACCAAGCATACCATGCAGAGTAGTAAATGGCAGCACTTTCTCATTTTACGGTTTTTCTGTAATGCCCATAAAGTAGGGGGCGGCTGCGGAATTGAGGTCTGTTATCACCCAAATAAACGGGCGGTCAAAGCGTATGCGCTTGGGCGGTCTCTTGGCTCCGGGAGCACAAGCTCCTTCGGCTACGATGGCCATGGTGACAGCGGCGGCTTCCGTGCCTTCCTCGTCCACCTTGGCGCGACAACGTTGCAGCACATCGCTCAGTATCAGCTCGGTATCGGTAAATCTGGTGTAGTTGGCAGCCGGGCTGAATGATAAAGTTACACCGCAGGCTTCCAGCGCGGGTTTAAGAGAAATGGTGCCGGGATCCATATCAAAACGCGGCAAGTATACGATGGTATCCTGCGGGTATTCGGCGGCCAGTTTACGGCGAATCGTTTGGTATTTGTTTGGGGTGAGTGTTGCAGCAAACTCGTGGGCATTACCCTTGGGCAGAATGCCGATAAAGCCCACCCATTCCTCATCTGTAATTTTGCGTTTTTGCGGGCGATAATATAATACCACCGCCTGCCAGTCATCGCCCTCCGCATAGCGAAGCTCATCGCGCAGACTCATCATATCCACCTTTGTTTCACTTCCGTCTGACGGGGTGAAGGTGGTGTCCTTTCTGGTATCTTCCGTGTCAAACGGGCGACTCCACTTGGCTTTCAGATAAATGGCATTGGCTGCTATTAAGCGCGTGCGGGGGGATACATCACTTGCGTTAAGTACTTGTGTAATGAGCCCTTTAGTGTGTTTCTCTGCCCAGCTGTTGACAAGGGCTACCGCCTGCGGGGTATTATTGGCAAAGGGGACCGGTATCAGCTCTGCCACGCGGATGCCGGGTTTAAGTTGCAGATTTTTGTCAATGAACAGCGCGTTGGCCTCTATGGGCTGAATCGTGGTGCGAACCCCTGTTTTACCCATGGGCAGGGCTGCCAGCTCGGTGGCGGTTTCACCACGCGCCCCTTGCTGTAACAGGTGTATGACACCCTCCAGCGAGGCGGGGGAGAATACTACATTGCCTTTTTGTTCCTTTGCCAAGGTGCTGAACATTTGAATGGCAAAGGCATCCGTCCCGTTCGTATCCGTGCTTGCGGTTACCAGCGTGCCCATAGCAAGTAAAGAGGTTAAGATGTTTTTCATGGTGGTGTTTGGTTATGGTTTCTCAGTGATGCCCATAAAATATGGGGCAGCGGCGGTGTTAAGGTCTGTTATCACCCAAATAAACGGGCGGTCAAAAGTGATTTCCTTGGGCATATTAGGGCTTGGTGCAGCACAGCCCGCAACCATAATAGCCATGGTAACGGCTGCTGCTTCCGTACCTTCCTCATCTGCCTTGACATAGCAGCGTTGTATCATGTCGCTCAGATACAACGGCTCATCAGAAAAAACGCTGAAGTCTGCTGCGGGGGTAAAGACCTTGCTCAGCCCGCAAGCCTTGAGCGCGGGGGTGAGGGAGAAGGTGCCGGGGTCCAATTCAAACCCGGGCATTCTGACAATGGTATCTTGAGGCACCGTGTTAGCTAACGCTGTGCGGATTGTTTGATACTTGTGCGGGGTAAGCGTGCAGGCAAATTCTTTTGCGTTACCTTTGGGTAATATCCCGATGAAACAGCCGGGCTCGCCGTTGCTTCCCTCTTCTCCGTAATCATAATACATGGCTACGGCCTGCCAATCTTCCCCTTCTGCATAATGGAACTTGTCTTTGTTGTACATCATGCTCACCTTGGTGGTGGTGCCGTCGGACATGGTAAAGTCTGCGTTTTCACGGGTGGCTCTTTTTTTGAAGGGGTGCAACCATTTTTCTTTCAGGTAAATGGCATTGGCTGCCACCATGCGGGTGCGTGGGTCAATATCTTTTGCAGAAATGACGGAGGGGATTAGCCCGCGTGTATTCTCATTTGCCCAAGCGTTGATGTCTTTTGCTGCGGCAGTGGCATCTGTGGCAAAGGGAACACGCATAATGCGGTCTGCCTTGATACCCGCTTTAAGCTTGAAATCATCTGCCAGGAACAAGGCGTCTGCCTCTGCCGGGTTCATGGCGCTTTTGATGCCCGTTTTCCCCATGGGCAGGGCGTTCAGCTCTGCCGCTGTGGTGCCACGTGCCCCTTGTTGCAGCAATCTCAATACGGCTTCTACCCCGGCGGGCGAGAATACAAAGTTGCCTTTATGCTCCTTTGCCAAGGTGCTGAACATTTGCACGGCAAAGGGATCCGTTGCTACATACGGTACACAGTTGTCATTCATTTTCGCTGATGTGGTGCCGGCTGATAAGCCCGCAAAGGCTAATACGGATAAAATGGTGTTTTTCATAATGGTTCTCCACTATAGTTAATGCCGATTACGTTTGTTTCAGCGAAAAAAATTATTTTTTTACAAAGGGATACAGCAAAACATTTGTTGCCCAACCAATGGGAGTGGCTGCCACGCTCAGCGGTATATCCGCTGCATCCAATACCCATACCAGCGGGCGTCGCCATTGATTGCCCGTGGTGCGGCGTGCGGGCAGGCGGTCCAGCAAAATGCGTTCGGGGAACGAAGAGGTGTTCTCTTTCACCTTCACCGCGCCGGTCAGGTCTACCTCTGCCGCCGGTACAATGTCATACTTCATCTTTCGCATGCGCGGGGTCAATTCAATCTTCGGGTGGCGGCAGGCCTCTTCAAATTGCTTTTGTGTGAGTATGGCGTAGTATGTCTCAGTGGGATAATGGCTTATTTCTTCCTCCGTTAAGTGCCGCGGATATTCAAAACTTCCACCCGCCGAGGATGGTGAATAATGGAACAAGAACCAGTCCTGAGCCGGCACATAGGCAATGGGGAGCTGCACATAGTAGGTATCCCCCTTTTTCCATGCCGGAGTGGGCGCATAATCATAAGCAAGGCTTTTCCATGTTGTCTCGCTGTTCTTTTTTACCTGGGGTGTTGCTACTTGTTTACCGACGTTATCTAAAGCCCCACCAAAATCTACAATGGTGCAGGAGCCTAACATCGCTAATAGCGGAACCAATTTCAGCAGCTTTTTCATGTGTGGGGGGGCTTATTGTTTCTCTTGGTATTGAGATAAGATTTTTTTGGATAATAAATAGTCTAACCGTGCTCGCAGCAGGGTGAACGGCGATGCGTTGCCTTGCTTTACCAGCTGCTCGTACCGTTGAATCATTCTCGTGGCATTTTTGCCGGCAATATCGCGTAATTTACTGTTTTTTTCTGTAACACTTGTGGGTGTTGCAAGATTCTCTTCCATCGCTATGGCAAATTTGAACATGGCATGCTCTTCTTGAATCTCGCATACTTTATCGTAGGGCAAGAGTCCTTGCTGATAACGAGCGTGTGCCAGTTGCTCCGCGTCTGCAAAGTTTTGCTCCATTTGCTGAATCAGGAGGGCGCGTTCCTCCTTTTCTGTTCCCTGTAAATGCAATTTGTTTTCAAGAATAAAACGCTGTATGGCGTAGTTCTCCAGGGTATCTGCACAACCGTTTTTTGCTTGTTGCTCTATCGTGCGGAGCGCTTCCTCGTGCAGCTGTTCAATCGTTTCGCTGTTAAAGGTTTCGCTGTATTGCTGAAACATTATCTTAGCCCAGTATACTTTGATATAGGAGCAGAGCCCTTCCTTGTAACGAGCTTCCGTTAAACGGTAAATTTTCTCTCTCAATTCTATCATGCGTGCTATCTCTTCCTCAGACACCGCCATATCCAAGCTCGCCTTCATTTGAATGAGAGACGCTTCTGCCTCCAGTACCTCCACCGCGTCTGCCATACCGGCTTGATACTGTTTTTGCAGGTCAGCCAAGTGCTTTTCGGCTACCTCTATACCACTGCATACGCATGCTGTGCTGCATGTCAAAATCAGGAGAAGCTTCTTAAACATGCACCCATTCTAGCATTTATGTACTAAATAGCAAGTTTAAAGTTAAAAAAATATAAATATTGATAAGCAGTAAAGAATCACTCCTTTTCAGGAGTGATTCATGTGTAGGGCAAGGAAAGTATTACGCCTTGGGAATCCACACTGCAACCTTGCCGGCCGGAACACGGAAAATGCCGTTGCCCTCAGCATCTATGGTAACGGTATCGGGGCAGGTGCCTAAGGCCTCCATCCATTGCTGCCCTGCGTGTTGAGTACCCACGTGCATTTGTTTTTCTGCATCTGCCGCGTTGGATATCAGCAGGGCAAGCCCCGTGTGCGGTTTATCCGTTGCGCCTCTGCGCACAATGCCCACACAGTTGGGGTGGTCAAAGTAATCATCCTGAGCTCCGTGGGCATAAGTGTGGCGTATTGTCAGCAGCATGTCAATGGTGGTGTGGTGGGGGGATTCCTCACCCTTCATGCCATAATAGTCTCCATAAAATATGCAGGGATACCCATCCTTCATTAACAAAATTAAGGCATAAGCAGCAGGTTTAAACCAATCTGCAACAGTAGATTCCAAAGATTGCCCGGGTTGGGAGTCGTGGTTGTCTACCAGTGTTACTGCCAGAGCAGGGTGTTCTTTGACCAATGAGCCGTCCAATAATTGCCGCAGGTCATAGTTTTCTCCTTCCTCAGAGGCTGTTGCAAAGTTGTAGTGCAGGGATACATCAAACAGATCCATAGCGTATTGCTCGGCTGCTAAGTATGCATCCAAATCTTCCGGGCAGTCTTTCCAATATTCACCAACAATGTAGAAGTCTTCCCCGCGCTCTGCTCTCACGGCAGAGATAAACTCGCGGATAAACTCCGTGTTAATGTGTTTCACCGCATCCAACCTGAAACCGTCTAAATTTAATTCATTGGCTACCCATACACCCCATTTTTTCATTTCTTCCACCACCTCGGGGTGGTGATAGTCTATGTTGGCAAACATGAGGTAGTCATAATTACCGTTTTCGCCATCCACATTCCGACTCCATTCTTTGCCTTCTCCCTGAATTTGATAAATGGCCGTGTTGTCTCGCTTAGCATCGTAATCCGTACCGCTGAAGTGATACCAATGCCATGTAAAGCCCGAGTATTTGCCTTTGCGCCCCGGGAAATTAAAGGCGGTCCACCCCTCTATCTCATATGTGTCGCTTATCTCTTTATCCCGATTCTCTTCATCTACCTCTTTAACCCGAAACTTTTCTTTGCCGTCTGCCGCTGCCTTATGATTCATGACAACATCCAAATATACGGCTACGTTGTTGTCATGCAGGGCTGTAATGGCTTGCTGAAGCTCCTCTTTTGTGCCGTATTTGGTGCGTACCGTGCCTTTTTGGTCGAACTCGCCAAGGTCATACAAATCATAGCAGCCATAGCCTACGTCGTCCTGCGCGGCTCCCTTATAGGCGGGCGGTATCCACACCGCTGTAATGCCTATCTTGGCCAAATGCTCGGCATCATCTTTCAATTGTATCCAAAATTTACCCGTATTGGGCAAATACCATTCAAAGTATTGCATCATTACGCCGTTTTTCATGAAAACGGAGCTTACGCGGTTAGTCGCAACGTGTCAATTCTAACTCTCCGACTGTTCGGTTTATCCCCGTTCTACCCCCACCATTAACGTACGGAAACCTTATTTGAAACGTGAATGCGCAAAAAAACGAAGATTAGTCTTGCCTAACACCAACATTTAGAGTTACAATGCACATTGATAAAGGAAGCTGCCGCATTAAGGCGTGGTGGCAATCTTTCGTTTTTTCTCTAAAAACAATAACGAAACTATGCAGTACACACACGAAGTAGAACACATGTGTTGCGTCAAGAAGGGCTGCAATCACGGCCCGGCTCCCATCCCTCAGGAGGGTGCATGGACCGCAGTCACGAAGACCGAGGAAATTTCCGGCCTGACCCACGGTGTGGGTTGGTGCGCTCCCCAGCAGGGTGCCTGCAAATTGACGCTTAATGTAAAGAACGGCGTCATTCAGGAGGCTCTCGTGGAGACCATCGGTTGCTCCGGTATGACTCACTCTGCCGCCATGGCCAGTGAGATTCTGCCCGGCAAGACCATTCAAGAGGCTCTCAACACGGACCTTGTATGCGATGCCATCAACACCGCCATGCGCGAGCTCTTCCTGCAAATTGTTTACGGCCGCACCCAGAGCGCCTACTCTGAGGGTGGTCTCCCATTGGTGCAGGTTTGGAGGACTTGGGTAAAGGTCTGCGCTCTCAGACCGGCACACTCTACGGCACGCTGGCCAAGGGCCCGCGCTACCTGGAGCTGGCAGAGGGCTACATCACCAAGCTCGCCTTGGACGAGAACGGTGAGATTACCGGTTACCAGTACGTCAAGATGGGCCCGATGATGGAGGACATCAAGAAGGGCATGGACGCTAACGAGGCTGTTAAGAAGCACACCGGCTCCTATGGTCGCTTTGCTGATGCCGCCAAGTACATTGACCCCCGCCACGAGTAAAGAACCCTTAACATACAGACAATATTATGCCTCTTTTTGAATCCTACTCCCGCCGCATCGACCAGATTCTTCCGGTTCTTGCCCAGTACGGTATCAACTCTTGTGAGGAAGCCGAGCAGGTTTGCCTTGCCAAGGGTATCGACGTGCGTGAAATCGTGCGCGGTATTCAGAACATTGCCTTCGAGAACGCCGGTTGGGCCTACACCGTAGGTGCTGCCATCGCCATCAAGAAGGGTTGCACCAAGGCTGCCGATGCCGCTGAGGCTATCGGTGAGGGCCTGCAGGCTTTCTGCATTCCCGGCTCCGTGGCAGATGACCGTAAGGTAGGCCAGGGCCACGGTAACCTTGCCGCCATGTTGCTGCGTGAGGAGACCGAGTGCTTCTGCTTCTTGGCAGGTCACGAGTCCTTCGCCGCTGCAGAGGGTGCCATCGGTATTGCTCGCTCCGCCAACAAGGTGCGTCAAAAGCCGCTGCGTGTTATCCTCAACGGTCTTGGTAAGGATGCCGCTTACATCATCTCCCGTATCAACGGTTTCACCTATTGCCAAACCAAGTTTGACTACGCTACCGGTAAGGTAGAGGTTGTCAAGCGCACTGCTTTCTCCGACGGCGAGCGTGCCAAGGTAAACTGCTACGGCGCAGACGACGTGCGTGAGGGTGTTGCCATCATGTGGCTGGAGGGTGTGGACGTTTCCATCACCGGTAACTCCACCAACCCCACCCGCTTCCAGCACCCCGTTGCCGGTACCTACAAGAAGGAGTGTGTATTGGCCGGTAAGAAGTACTTCTCCGTTGCCTCCGGTGGTGGCACGGGCCGTACCCTGCACCCGGACAACATGGCTGCAGGTCCCGCCTCTTACGGCATGACCGACACGCTGGGCCGCATGCACAGCGATGCTCAGTTCGCCGGCTCCTCCTCCGTACCTGCTCACGTAGAAATGATGGGCCTCATCGGTATGGGTAACAACCCCATGGTGGGTGCCACCGTTTCCGTGGCTGTTGCCATTGAGGAAGCTATGAAGAAGTAATCCCCGCCGAGGTTTTACATATTCATACAGCAAATCACAAAAAGCCCCTGTTCCCGTTGTTGGGAGCAGGGGCTTTTGCTATGGTGAAATGAATAAGATGTTTACATTTTATTTCTTAGACCGCAGCATAAACTTTGCGGCTAACCGGCGTATGGAGGCAGAGAACGAGCGGTCTGCCGACGCCGCAGGGGCTTGCTCGTCCTCCGTGGGGGTGTCATTTATGTGGGCCTCCGCATCTGAATTGGGGGTGGCGTTTAAATCTTGCTCAATAGCCAAGGCCTCTTGCTGCAGCTCATCTCGCTGCTCTTGCGGAATCTCATTTTTGATAAAGGCAGGTATAACCGCAGACAGCACAAGAGAGAGCACCCCCAAATCATCCAGCAGCCCAATAATGGGTACTAAATCCGGTATGCTGTCCACCGGGCTGATGAGGTATAGCAACGCTGCCCCCAGCAATAATACATTGCGCGGGGTAAGCAGCTCCTTGCTTTGGCTGCTCTTAAACAAACGGTAGGCTTGCTCTGCTCGTTTTACCGTGGCATTGCTGTTGCCTTTCTTTGCCAGCCATTCTCCTACGGCTTTTTCAAACTTCGCCGGCATTTGCGGGTCTTTTAATATATCCGCCATGCGTTGCATCCATTTTGTTTTTTCAAAATCTTGCGTATTCTTTTCGGTATCCATTTTCTTCAGGTGTTGGTGTGTTCAATCAAGTTACCTACGAGTAATCATAGTGTAATTGACTGCTTTGTCAAGCAGAATTACGTTAAAGAACCTTGTATGTTTACGGTGATTCGGCGGGGTGCAGCAAGAGCGCGTAGTCCGTTACATCCAGCCGGTGACCGAACTTGTAACCCACTTGCGGAAAGTGTGAGACTTTGCGGAACCCCAGTTTTTCATGAAAAGCGCGGCTGGGGGCGTTAGTATCCGTAATGCAGGCAATGAGCACATGCGCCCCGGCGGCACGGCATGCGGTGATGAGCTGCTGCATGAGGGCTGTGCCCAAGCCTTTGCTCATAGCGTGAGGGGCAAGGTAAACGGTGGTCTCCCATGTGTGGGCGTAGGCAGCGCGCTCCTTCCAGCCGTGGGCGTAGCAATAGCCGGAAATGGCACCGTCCGCCTCCTCCCATACAAAATAGGGATAATGTGCGGCTATTTGCTCAATGCGTTCTTGCATTTGCTGAACAGTGGGTGGTGTAAGCTCAAAAGAGATAGTGGTATGGAGCACATAATCCGCATAAATGGCAGCAATGGCGGGTGCGTCTGATGGCTGAACGGCGCGTATCATTTGCCTGTATTTTACGCCCGCATTCATGCTGCGTCAAGCGGATAACGTATTTTGCACGTCAACAGGGTAAATTTTGCTTGCCAAAGTAGGTCTTGCGTATTAGTATAGGCGTGTCGCGCCGTGCAGGCGTGTGCCGCAATATATAAGGATTTTTAACATTTTATCAGCAATGGACTTTATTTCACCTACAGCAGCTGCACTTACACCCTCCCTCACTTTGGCCATTACTAACAAGGCTAAAGAGATGAAGGCCAAGGGTGAGCAGGTATATGGCCTCGCCGGTGGCGAGCCCGATAAGGATACCCCCGAGAACATCAAAGCTGCCGCTATTAAGGCTTTGGAGGAGGGTGCCACCAAGTACACGCCGTCCGTGGGCTTGCCCGCACTTCGTCAGGCTATCTGCGACAAGCTTAAGCGCGACAATAACTTGGATTACTCCATCGACCAAATTTGTGTATGCAGTGGTGCTAAGCCAGCTGTTTATGCTGCCCTGCGTGCTACCATCAGCGAGGGTGATGAGGTTATTATTCCCTCCCCGTATTGGGTGAGCTACCCCTCCATGGTTGAGCTCTGCGGTGGCACCCCCGTGTTTGTGGAGACCAAGCCCGAGAACGGCTGGAAGATTACTGCCGAGGAGTTTGAAAACGCCATGACCCCGCGCACCAAGATGATTATCCTGACCACCCCTCACAACCCGACGGGTGCCGTTTACACGGAGGAAGAGTTGCGCGCCCTCGGCGAAGTGGCGGTGGAGGAGGATATCCTCATCATTGCAGATGAAATCTATGAGTACCTCATCTATGATGATGTTAAGCATGTGTCCATGGCCTCCCTGAGCCCCGAGCTTTACAACCTTACCATCACCATCAACGGTTTCTCCAAGGGCTATGCCATGACCGGCTGGCGTTTGGGCTATACCGCAGCCCCTGCCGGTATTGCCAAGTACATCAAGATGATTCAGGACCACTGCGCCTCCAACGCCACCACTTTCTGCCAGTACGGTGCCATCGAGGCTTTGGAGGGCGACCAATCCTTCATCTCCGACCTGCGAGAGGAGTATGACTTCCGCCGTCAGTACGTGTTTGACCGCCTCTCCAATATGCCCAAGATCAAGGTGGTAGAGCCCAAGGGTGCTTTCTACTTCTTCATCGATACCACAGAGCTGGGTATGGATTCCCTCTCCCTTTGCGACAAGTTGCTCGACCGCTACAAGGTGGCAGCCGTACCCGGCATCGCCTTTGGTAACGACAACGCCATCCGTATCTCCTACTGCACCTCCCTCGATGTGCTCAAGGAGGGCCTTGACCGCTTGGAGGACTTCTGCAAGAAGCACTGATGCTGTTGAGCAGATTGTTCATTTTACTCTTTCAACCCGTGGCAGAGATGCTGCGGGTTGTTTTTTAGTACGTCAGGCATGACACGTAACTGGGGTGAGAGTCCCCAATGAGCCGCTGACAGGGCGGAATCAAATAGCCAAGGGCAACTGCGTCACAGTAATGTGGGGTGGGAAGGAAGCCGGAGGCG
>SUVJ01000037.1 GCA_015062045.1 Akkermansiaceae bacterium | reverse complement strand
CCGGCTTCCTTCCCACCCCACATTACTGTGACGCAGTTGCCCTTGGCTATTTGATTCCGCCCTGTCAGCGGCTCATTGGGGACTCTCACCCCAGTTACGTGTCATGCCTGACGTACTAAAGAAGCGGGTGCATGTGAACCACATGCACCCGCAGAAAATAATGGTCAGCTTAAGCTGAGAAGCACTTAGGCGATGGAGTCGCCCAGCTTCTTCATAGCCTCAGCGGCACGGTTGGAGTAACCCCATTCGTTGTCGTACCAGCCGCAAACCTTAACCATGTTGCCGCCAACAACGTAGGTGAAGCCGGCGTCAAAGATGCAGGAGTGGGGGTTGGAAACGATGTCCTGGAGAACGAGAGCCTCCTCGGAGTACTCAAGGATGCCCTTAAGGGGACCCTCGGCAGCCTCCTTCATGGCGGCGTTCACTTCCTCAACGGTCACGTCGCTCTTCAGCACGGCCACGAAGTCGGTCAGGGAACCGGTGGGGGTGGGAACGCGGAAGGAAGCGCCGTTGAGCAGGCCCTTGAGCTGGGGAATCACCTCACCGATAGCCTTAGCAGCACCGGTGGTGGTGGGGATGATGTTGATAGCGGCAGCGCGCATACGACGGGGGTCGCTGTGGGGGAGGTCCAGAATGCGCTGGTCGTTGGTGTAGGAGTGGATGGTGCTCATCATGCCCTTCTCAATGCCCCACTTGTCGTTGAGAACCTTAACCATGGGGGAAAGGCAGTTGGTGGTGCAGGAAGCGTTGGAGACGATGTTGTGCTTGGCAGCATCGTACTCGTCATCGTTGATGCCGATGCAGAAAGTGAGGTCGGGGTTCTTGGCAGGAGCAGAGATGAGAACCTTCTTAGCGCCGGCCTTGATGTGACCCTCAGCCTTCTCACGAGCAGTGAAGAGACCGGTGGACTCAAGAACAACGTCTACACCGAGCTCAGCCCAGGGGAGCTGATCGGGGCCCAGCATGCCGCCAACAATCTTGATGGCGTGGCCGTTTACAACGAGGTTGTCACCGTCGATCTCGATGGTGCCGTTGAACTTGCCCTGCGTGGAGTCATACTTGAGCAGGTGAGCGGTGGTAGCGATGGGGGTAAGGTCGTGGATGGCAACAACCTTCTCGAGCTCGGTCTGGGACATGGCACGAAGCACGTTGCGGCCGATGCGTCCGAAACCGTTAATAGCGTATTTAGCCATAATAGTGAGATGTATAATTAAGTTGGTTGATATTCCCGCCAAGCCACCCGGCCCAGCAAGGCGCAGCTATTGTACAGCGTATAGGCGTTTGAGTCAACACAAATTTGCGACAGATGGCTAAATTTTCATGTTATAATTTTGTCTGAATCATACAATAACAGGCAGAAAAGCCCGGGCTAAGGCGCGCGCGAAAAATAGAACGCAATTTGAGCTTGAAAAAAACGGCATGATGGAGTATGATGGGCGGGCGCACGCAATGGATTTTGAAACCGACAGATATACCGACCAACCGCAGCAGAAAAGCAGCAGACCTACCCGAATCATCGGCGCAGGTGTGCTCTTTTTCAGCATTTTAGCAGCTGCCTCTTTGGTTAGTTACAATCACCAGGAGATGGGCTGGGCGTATCTGAACCCGCAAACATACGAGGCAGCCGCAGAGGCGCCCTGCACCAACTGGTTGAGTGTACCCGGGCTGTACTTGGCAGGTTTACTGCGTGCTTTTTTAGGTGGCGGGGCCATTTATGCAGCCCTACTCACCGCTTTTGTGAGCGGGGGCATGCTTTTTTATCCGCAAACACCGCGCTTGCGGCAATGGATATCCGCCCTTTGCATGGTGTTGTTTGCCTGCGCCTTTTTGGATATTCAGAAATGGATATTGCAAGGGTGGGTACAGGCTAACAACCTGAAATCCGCAGGCGGTTCACTGGGGTACCTGCTGGGCACCTGTATATTTGCAGCCCTGTTGGGTGCAGTATGGGCCGGCGTTATTACCGTGATAAGCCACGCGGTGGCACTGGTTGTTTTGTCTCGCGTATCGGCCAAGCGTTTAGGAGAACAAGCTTGGGCAGATACCAAAACCATTGCACGTGCTATTGCTCAGGCAACACGCTACATTTGGCATAAGATACGCCGCACCCCGGCCCCCGTGCAAGAGCCTGAGGATGAGTTTGAAGAGCAGGAGACGGATTGGAAACAGGGTTACAACAACCGT
This sequence comes from Akkermansiaceae bacterium, assembly GCA_015062045.1. Classification (GTDB taxonomy): domain Bacteria; phylum Verrucomicrobiota; class Verrucomicrobiia; order Verrucomicrobiales; family Akkermansiaceae; genus Akkermansia. The sequence goes on along the minus strand of SUVJ01000037.1, from coordinate 18,513 downwards.
GCCCATACCCCGCAGCTGCAACAACCCACCCAACAACAGTTGCCGCTTACGCCCCCGGCTACAACACTGCCCCCGCGACAAAGCTCTACCTTGCCCCCGCGCCAAACACCGCGCCCTCTGCAGCCCTCCCCCGCACCGCAGCCCGCACGCCCTCTGCAAGAGCAAACGGAGTTTTCCGCCCCCAAGCAACCTACCATTCAAACAGGTCCTCCCCCGCTGCGTGCTTATGAGCCGGAGCCGACACGCCGCCCGGAGCCTCGCCCCGCCCCTCCGAGCCCCCGCCCGGAGGAGCCTCGCCCCCTTTCTTTTGAAGAGCAACTGGCAGAGTCCAATAAACGCCGTGCTGCAACCGTGCAGGTGCAAGCCCCGCCCACGGGGCGCGCCCGCCGCCCGCAAACACACCAAAACTCTGCGGACAATTTGCTGGACCTGATGCGCCCGATTGAAGAAACCATAGAGCGCCGCAACGCACCCGATACCGAGCGCACCGCACAGCCTGCCCCCCGCCAAGACCAAAGCTTGGTTAACCCGCGTGTACTCAACGCCATGAACCGCAGGCTGGGGCACCAAGATGAAGAAGAAGAGGGAGAGGAGGAAGATGTACCGCCGCCCCCGCAGGTACCTGCACGCCGTGCTGCCGTTACACCGCAACGCCCTGTTGCAGAACCTGCCCCCCAACCTGTACAGAGACCGGTGCCCGCCCCCACCGTATCCGCCCGAGTAGCCCCCCGCCCCTTGCCGCAGGATACCCGCGCCATGTCGGACGACTACCCCCTGCCCTCCTACGAGCTGCTTAACTATGTACCCGTAGCAGAGGAGGACACCGAGGCCGCCGAAACAGAAATGCGAGAAACGCAGCAGTGCATCATGGATGCCCTGGAAACGTTCAAAATACAGGTAGAGCCCGGAGATATCACCCGCGGCCCCAGTATCACACGCTACGAGTTTTACCCGCCCAAGGGCTTGCGCCTGAACAAAATTACCAACTTGGCAGACAACCTCAAACTGGCGGCACAGGCAAAGTCCATCAACATTCTTGCCCCCATTCCCGGCAAAAACACCATCGGTATCGAGCTGGAGAACGCCACCAAAGCCCCGGTTTTCCTGAGGGAGTTGTTGCAGAGCGAAGCCTTCCACTCCAAAAAACTGCGTATACCTGTTGCGCTGGGTAAAGATGTTTACGGCAACCCCGTTATCGGCGACTTGGCAGCCATGCCTCACACCTTGGTGGCAGGCACCACGGGCTCCGGTAAGTCTGTTTGCGTGAACAGTATGATTCTGTCCATGCTCTATAAGTTCCGCCCCGATGAGCTGAAACTCATTCTGGTAGACCCCAAGGTGGTGGAAATGCAGCCCTACAAAAAATTACCGCACTTGGCCTGCCCCGTGGTTACGGTTGCCTCCCGCGTTATCGGGGCACTGCGTTGGGCGGTCAACGAAATGGAGCACCGCTATAAGCTCTTCAGCAAGATGGGCGTGCGCAACTTTGAGGACTTCAACAACCGCCCCGAGGACTATGTCCCCGAGCCGGATGAAGACGAACTTGCAGAGCAGTATGATCCCCTGCCGGAGGGCTACGATGCCGCAGATGCCATTGTGCGAGACATTGAAAACTCCCAAGGCATTGAGGATATGGAGGAAGAGGAGCAAGGGGAGTTCGACTTCGACCAAGATGAGGAAATACCCGCCAAGCTGCCCTACATCGTTATCATTATTGATGAGTTGGCAGACCTCATGATGCAGGTGAAAGAAGACCTGGAAAACTACATTGCCCGCCTTACCCAAAAAGCGCGTGCAGCCGGTATTCACCTGGTGGCCGCCACGCAAACCCCGCGTGCCAACGTTATCACCGGTATCATCAAGGCTAACATTCCCAGCCGTTTGGCATTCAAGGTAGCCAGCCCGTTGGACAGCCGCGTGATTCTTGACACCAACGGCGCAGAAAACCTACTGGGCAAGGGTGACTTCCTCTTCCTGCCCCCCGGTGGTATCACCAAGATGACCCGCGCCCAAGGTGCCTTTGTGAGCGACCCCGAGATTGCTTCCATCGTCAAATTCTGTGCAGCCCACGCCAAGCAAAACTTTGTGCAGGGTGTCACTGCCGAGATGAACAATGCAGACAGTGCCTCCGGCGGGGGGGATGGTGGTGGTCGCTTGGGTGGCAACGGCATGAACGATGAAGATGCCGAGCTTTACACCCGCTGCGTACAACTGGTCATTACAGAGCGCAAGGCCAGTACATCCCTGCTGCAACGCCGTTTCAGCATAGGCTATGGCCGCGCCGCCAAGATAATGGATATGATGGAGAAACGCGGTGTCATCGGCCCCGCCTCCGGCAATACATCCCGCCCCCGAGAGGTGCTTATCGACGCACCGTAACACAGTTCCCCCCTCACCGCATGAGCAAGCAAAGATTGGTAATTTTTTTAGAAAAAGGCCGCGAGATTCTTGATTTATGCATCAATGACCTGATGAACGGCCCGATTGATAAAGAAGGGCTCAAAGAGGGCATCGCTCTCTTGGGGCAACTTATGCAGTATGCAGAGGCGGAGATGGAGCGCGAGGCTGAGCCGGAAACCACGGCAGAGAATGAGGAGCTTTACGCCCGCTGTGTTGAGCTGGTGAGAGCCGAGCAAAAGGCCGGCACCGCCCTGCTGCAACGCCGTTTCAACATAGGCTATGGCCGTGCTGCTAAAATGATTGATATGATGATAGAGAGAAACGTCATCTCCCCCAAATCCGCCAAAAAATCACGGCACAAGGTGTACTGATGCGAAAACCTTGACACAACATAACATTTTGCCTGAACTGCGGGAGGCATGCAACCGAAACACACATACCTGCTGCTATTAATTGCACTGCTGATGAGCAGCTGTATATGGCACAGCAATCAGATTTTTTACAACATGGGGCAAGAGGGTGTTTATTTGGAAGAGCGCGAATGCAAGTTTTGGAAGGTAGGCAACACGCTGTATGTAGAAGCCCCCTTGCACAACTACTACACTCGACAATCACGTATTTTCTCCGCAATGGGAAAAGGAGCGAGCGAGCATCACTACCCGGCACAAGCGGTACCCACCAAAACCGGGTACGGAGAAATTACCCTGCACAAAAGCAAGAATATCACTTATTGGAAACGAACAAGCCGCCCATGGCTCTCTCAAAAACCGGCAGGAGCGGTTCCTTACCACAATAAAACAGTGCGTTGTGTAGACCCCGATATGCCCCTACACACGGATGCAGGGCAAGATAGTCACCGCATTATCAAGGCCTTGCCACCGCAGGCTACAGCGCATGCGCTCTATGCCTACCCGCTTTCTGCGCTGTCATTAGTGGCGGTGGACATACCGGTAACGGTAGCCGTTAACACCGCCATGCTGGCCGGCAGCATCATTATGGCACCCGTCACCCTCACTTTATCTCTCTTCCCGACCTGCCCCGACAAGGTGCAATCTGAGCAAGAAAATACCCCGCAGTAGAATTGAATATGAAATAGTGGCTTGAAAAGTGCTGTATTGTGTGATATTATACGCGTGTAATACTATTTACCACGCTTATGGCAACACAACTTGAGCAACTGAAACAGTACACCACCGTCGTGGCAGACACCGGCGACTTCCGCCAAATGGAGGAGTTCACCCCGCAAGATGCCACCACCAACCCCTCTCTCATTCTCGCCGCCGCCGCCAAGCCGGAGTACCGCAGCATTGTGGAGGCAGCCGTGGCCCCCTACAAGGGCCGCGAGGTAACCCCCGCCCTGATGGACGAAATCGTTGATAAGGTGGTGGTTGCATTTGGCCTTGAGATTCTCAAGCGCGTACCCGGCCGCGTATCCAGCGAGGTAGATGCCCGCCTTTCCTTTGACACAGAGGCCACCGTGGCCCGTGCCCGCAGCATTATGGGCATGTATGAGGCCGCCGGGATTCCCCGTGAGCGCGTGCTCATCAAGATTGCCTCCACTTGGGAGGGTATCCAAGCCGCCCGCGTGCTGGAGCAAGAGGGCATCCACACCAACCTCACCCTGTTGTTCAGCTTGGTACAGGCCGTAGCCTGCGCAGAGGCAGGCGTGCGCCTCATCTCCCCCTTTGTTGGGCGTATTCTGGACTGGTTCAAAGCCAACACCAAAGAGGAGTACACCGCAGAGACGGATCCCGGCGTAGTCTCCGTACGCACCATTTATAACTATTACAAGAAATTCGGTTACCCCGTGCAGATTATGGGTGCCTCCTTCCGCAACAAGGGAGAGGTGCTTGCCCTTGCCGGGTGTGATTTGCTCACCATCTCCCCCGGTCTGCTGGCAGAGCTTGCCGCAAGCGAGGAGCCCGTTATCCCCTGCCTCAACGAAGAAGCAGCCAAGGCCAGCGACATTGAGCGCGTGCCGGCAGATGAAAAGAGCTTCCGTTTCCTCTTCAATGAGGATGCCATGGCAACCGAAAAGACAGCCGACGGCATTCGCCGCTTTGCTGCCGACATCCGCAAGCTGGAGGCCATGTTGGCCGCCATGCTTTAAACCATTTCACTCAACCAGAAAGAAAACATCATGAAAGTACTCGTTACCGGCGGTTGCGGCTACATCGGTTCTCACACCGTGCGCCAGCTCGTTAAAACCGGGGCAGATGTAACCGTGCTCGACAGCATGGTGTACGGACACCCCGCAGCCATTGTAGACAAAGAGGTTACCCTTGTAAAGGGAGACTTGGGCGACCCCGCCATTGTGTATCCCCTGCTCATCAACGGCAAGTTTGATGCCGTGGTACACTTTGCTGCCTTTATTCAAGTGGGTGAGTCCGTAACGGACCCGCTGAAATACTACGAAAACAACATTGCCAAGCCCTTGGTACTACTGCGTGCCATGATGCTGGGCGGTTGCAAGCGTTTTGTGTTCTCCTCCACCTGCGCCACCTACGGTGTACCCACGCAGGTACCCATCCCCGAGACGGAGAAACAGGACCCCATCAACCCCTACGGTGCCTCCAAGTTCATGCTGGAGAAGGTTTGCAAGGACTGCGAACGCGCCTACGGTCTCAAGAGCGTATTCCTGCGCTACTTCAACGCCTCCGGGTCTTCTGAGGACGGCCTCATCGGCGAGGACCACGAGCCGGAGTCTCACCTGATTCCCGTGATTTTGCAGGCCATCAAGGGTGAGCGCCCCGCCATCACCGTGTTCGGCACAGACTACGACACGCCCGATGGCACCTGCATCCGCGACTACATACACGTGGATGACTTGGCAGATGCCCACCTGCGAGCTTTGGACTACCTGATGAAGGGTGGAGACACCAACTGGTTCAACCTCGGCACCGGCAAGGGACTCTCCGTTAAAGAGATTATCGATGCCGCCGAGAAGGTAACCGGTATGAAGGCTCCCGTAGAGTATGGTCCGCGCCGCGAGGGCGACCCGCCCCGCCTGATTGCCGATGCCCGCAAGGCTGCCGAAGTGCTGGGGTGGATTCCCAAGCACCAGGATGCCCTGCACATTGTTGAAACCGCTTGGAAGTGGTTCAACGGTCCGCGTGGCGGACATTATTAATGTTTAATGTTTAATGTTTAATATTACACGCCTGTGTATTGGTACGCAGGCGTGTAATATTATCAAACGACTACTCAGCAATGAAAAAAGCGGCTATTATTGCAAACCTTACAGCCATGGCTGTATTTTGCATCGCCATGGAATCCCTCACCACAGCACCACAAGCACTGTGGCAATTGATATGCTTTCAGCTCATCATCCTTTGGCTGAGCAATGAGGTATGGCAACGCGTTATCTCCCTGCCCTCTGTATTCGGAATTATTGCCGGGCTGGCAGGGCGCATCAAGCCGGAGAAAGTGGCGAAAATAGGGGGCATTTTTTACAGGCTGAGTAGCCTTACACTGCTGCTGATACCACATGTGTTCTACGCAGTCATTTTCGGTGTAGAGCTTTTAACGGATGGTTGGTTACACCAAACCACGGGCATAACCTACACGCACAGTTTATTTGCCGTTTCCTGGTGCAGCGTGGCGGTGCTGTGGCTAACGGCTCAATTCTGCCGTATAGAGCCGCTGTGCCTCAGCAACCTCTTTACCAACCCGCTCAATTTGAAAAACATTGCGGAAAAAGTGTATGAGGCACGGCAAAACAATAAACCGATTATCACCAACACTACCCCCGTTGAAATAGCAACAGAGGCTATTGACCTGCACCAACAGCACACTGAAAAATTGCGTTACTTGTTGCAGGCGGATGAAAAATTGCTGCACACCGCCCGCCCTAACTTAAGTGTAAACGCCCCGCACACGCGCAAAGCCGTGCAAATGGCTTGGGTTTCCGGCACGGTCAGCCTGCTGCTGCTCTCCTTTTGTGTTCAGCTGTTCCTCCAAATGGAGGACAGCAGTTATTGGTGGGCTATCGGTATGTTCGGTGCCTTGGGGCTCATCTTCGGGGTATCCACCCTGTGGGTATTACGCCTTCCCGAGCAATGGAAACGCAAGCTCAGCCAAGCCGGCTACGCTGTAACCAATCAGCGCATTTTTATCTTTGAAAAAGAGGCGGTACAGGCTTTTTCCTTAAGTGAAAAGCTCTATATCCATTGCGAAATGAACCAAGGCAACACCGGCAACATCTATATATGCCGCCCCGGGCTTACGGATGCCTTGGCGGGGCTCGTGTTCGGTAAGTTCGCCCAGCAAACGCCCGACAGCGTGGTGCCGGAGCCCAATCTCTCCCACCCCCTGCCCGGCTTCATCAATTGCCCCGATGCTGAAAAAGTGCATGCCCTGATTCAATCCCTGCGCAGCTGAATATTCATCCGCCCTCCGCCAAACAAAAAGCTTGAAATCGGGTAGCAGATTAATTATAATCCCCCCACATGGCAACGGATAACAAGATAAGCCCGATGATGGATCAGTATCTGCGGATGAAGCAGAGCTTACCGGAGGATGTTTGGCTGTTTTTCCGTTTGGGCGACTTTTACGAAATGTTCTTTGAAGATGCGGTGGAGTGCTCTGCCTTGCTGGGGCTTACACTCACCAAGCGCCAAACCATCCCCATGTGCGGGGTACCCTACCACGCCGCAGAGAACTACATAGGGCAAGTGGTTAAAACCGGGCGGCGTGTAGCCATAGCAGAGCAAATGCACACCCCCGTGCCCGGTAAATTGGTGGAGCGCCAAATTACCCGCATTATTTCAGCAGGCACGCTGGCAGACCTCTCCCTGCTCAATGAGAACGAGCACAACTACATTGTGGCCTGCTACAAAGAGAAAAAAGCCTGGGGCTTAGCCTGCGCAGACCACACCACGGGCGAGCTCACCGTGGCAGATTATGAAAGCTTTGAAGCCTTGGCAGACGAGGTAGCGCGTATTCAACCTCGCGAAATGCTGGTGAGTGATGAGCAAAAAGACATCTTCCCCGGGCTGCCCGTTACACAGTATTACGACGGCTACACCTTTTTACCCGGTGTGGCAGAGCCCTTTTTGGAGAGTCACTTCCGCGTGCACTCCCTGGCGGGGTTCGGCTGTGCCGGTTTGGTGGCAGCGCACGGGGCGGCAGCAGCTATACTGCATTACCTGAAACACCAGCTGCGCCGCAGCACGGACCACCTGCGCCGCATCTCCCTGCGCCCCACAGATAACGCCGTGCTCATTGACACCGCCAGCCGTTGTAATCTGGATTTGGTAGAGGCACGCGGCGGCATGAAAAACACCCTGCTGGGTACACTGGATGGCACCTCCACCCCCATGGGAGCCCGCAAAATGAGGGATTGGATTCTTCACCCCATTTGCGACCTCACCGAGCTTACCCGCAGGCAGGAGCTGATAGCCACCTTTCTCTCCGAGTCTTTCCTGATGAGCCAGTTGCGCGACACCCTCAAAGGCGTGCGTGATATGGAGCGACTCACCTCTCGCTTGGCACAAAATGCCGGCAACGCAAGAGATTTGCTGGCACTGGGCACCTCACTCTCCCGCTTGCCGGATATTGCGGAAGATTTGCGCGTGCTGGAGACCAAGCAAGCACACTTTACCCCGCTGTTGCAAAACTTGGGGGACTTCGGGGAGCTGACCGCCCTGCTGGAGCGAGCCATTGTGGATGAACCACCCGTAACCATAAAAGAAGGCGGCATGATGAAGGATGGCTACAACGAGCAGCTGGATGAGCTGCGCATGGCCTCCCGAGAGGGTAAAGGATGGCTGGCACAGTTGGAAGCCCGAGAACGCGCCGCCACGGGTATAGATTCCCTCAAGATTCGCTACAACAACGTGTTCGGCTACTATATAGAGGTTACCAAAGCTAACTATGCCAAAGTACCGGAGCGTTATGTGCGCAAACAAACGCTGGCTAATGCAGAGCGCTTTGTGACAGATGAGCTCAAGCAGATGGAGGGTACAATTTTGGGGGCAGATGAACGCTCCCGCCAGCTGGAGTATGAGCTGTTCTGCCACCTGAGGGATGAGGTTGCAGGTTACATAGACCGTATTCAAGTGAGTGCCGAAGCGTTGGCGGAAATTGACGTGTTGCTCAGCTTGGCAGAAACCGCCCAACGCCATAACTATTGCCGCCCCGTACTGGATAACAGCCGTGTGCTGCTGATTCAGAATGGCCGCCACCCCGTTATTGAGCAGGTTCAAACGGATATCTCCTTTGTACCCAATGATGTGGATATGCATGAGGAGCATGACCGCGTGCTGATTCTCACCGGCCCCAACATGGCGGGTAAATCCACCTATATTCGCCAAGTGGCCCTTATTACCCTCATGGCGCAAATGGGCTCTTATGTTCCGGCGGATGCCGCACACATAGGACTGGTGGACCGCATTTTCTGCCGCGTAGGAGCCAGCGATGACATTGCCCGCGGGCAGTCCACCTTCATGGTGGAGATGAGCGAAACCGCCCTCATACTCAACAATGCCACCCAAAAATCGCTGGTGATTCTGGATGAAATAGGCCGCGGTACCGCCACTTTCGACGGGCTCTCCATCGCCTGGGCTGTGGCAGAGCACCTGCACGATGAAATAGGCTGCCGCACCATGTTTGCCACCCACTACCATGAAATGGTAGACTTGGAGCACACGCACAGTGGCGTAAGCAACCGCCATGTAGAGGTGCGCGAGTGGAAGGATGAAATCGTCTTTTTACGCAAGGTGTTGCCCGGCCCGGCAGATAAGTCTTACGGTATTCAGGTGGCACGCCTTGCCGGCCTGCCCAAACCCATTATTGAGCGAGCCAAACAAATACTCACCCATTTGGAGATGAGCGCCGGCAGCCGCGAGCCCAAGGAAACCCGCCGCCGTAAATCGAGAGAACACGGTCTGCCCGTGGCAGAACCTGCGGATGATATTCTGCAAATGGACATGTTCTCCATGCTCGATGAAGGAATTTAACACACACATTATCATGAATTCTCAATACACACTTAATTACAGGGTCATGTACTATGACACGGATGCCGGAGGAGTGGTTCACAACTTAGCCTACCTGCGGTGGGTGGAAGAAGCCCGCACCAAAATGGCCATTACCTTGGGTATGGACTACGGCACCATGGCCAAAGAGGGCCGCCACTTGGTGCTGGTGAGCCACGAGGTGCACTACCACTCCCCTGCATTCCTGGCAGATGAAATACACGTGAATACCTGCCTGGAGAAAGTGGAAAAATCCTCCATGTACGTTAAAACGGAAATTCGCCGTGTGGAGAACGACAAGCTCTGCGTCAGCGTACGCCAACGCTTGGCCTTGGTGCAAATGCCCCAGGGCCGCCCCTGCCGCATGCCCGCAGAGTGGGTAGCCCTTGCAGCCCCGCAAGAAAATTGCTAACCTTCTTCCCCCCACATCATAACATGTTTCGCCGATTTCTTATTGCCGGGCTCTTGGTTTCCTGTAGTCTTGGTATGACTATGCCCCAATCTTGGGCGGCGGAAAAGGTGACCCATAATCAAAAATCACAAAAGAAGAAAACAGCCAAAGAAAAACGCGAGGCTGCCAAGGCCAAACGCGCAGAGGCTAAAGCAAAAAAAGCAGCTGCTAAAGCACGCAAAGAAGCAGAAAAGAAAGCCGCACAAACACGGGCGGATTTTGAATCCGCAGAGCCAACCCCCCCTGTAGGCAAGGCTCTTAAAGAGCTGCCATACATAGGCAATGCCCGCCCGGATCTTACGGCTGAATTTTACGTTGTGGTGCGCTCCTCATCCACATGCCCGCACTGTGTTAAGCTCTTGCCGGAGGTAATGGCTGCATATAAAGAAATGCGAGCCACCGGCAAGGTGGAGCTTATCTACGAAAGCTTTGATAATAGTGCAGAAAAAGCAGAGGAGCATTTGATGAAGCAAGGGGTAAGCTTCCCCGCCGCCATGCGGGCAGATATGGGTAAACTGCCCGGGGCCGCCCCACTTATCATACCGCCCCCTGCTGCTTATATTATTGATGCACAAGGAAACCGCCTTGCCAGTGGCCCCCTGCCCCCATCTTACAAAATTGGCGCCAACACACTGTTGAGAAACCTTAATGCCCGCTTTTATGAAACTAAGCCCTGAGACGATTCAAGAGTTGACCGAAATGACACGGGGCATTAGTTTGCCGCACAGTGGGCTGATGTATGTATTTTTTATCCATCTCTTACCCGGGTTAAAAAGCAAGGTGATTCGTAAGTTAATCTCACTTGCACAACCGGATACCGCAGACAATGACTTTGCGGCTATAATATTTACACTAAACAAACATAAACTTACCCATATTTACCACAGCAGCGGGGAGCTTTACCCACCACACCCTATATCATTCGATATAGCCAAGAGATGGATTAAAGAACCGGCAATTGCCGGTGTTGTAGAAAATGCAAAAATCAGCGCCCAAAATTTACTCCATTCCACAATAGCAAAAGGGGCAGAACCCCTTTTACCCTACAAGCAATTATTGTTACTGCTCGCATTAGTAGATTATGAGCTCACCGATATTTGGAAATTAATTAACCACATTGCAAGCACCAAACCGGAGGCCATCGATTTTTGCCGATACATCCCCCCAACGACCTTCCAAAAAATAGAGTTTTTAGAGCATCTGTATCACACCACATTCACCAAGCTCAATCAGATACCCTCTGCCTTGCATAAAGATTTTGTGCCGAACATATACCGGCGCAATGCCATAACCCACTTACCTAATATCCTTTCCCTAAAGGATATTGAAACATACACCCCGGAAAAACACGATATCAGTGACAACATCAGCGATGTAGCACTGCACATTGCCTTGCACACGGGAAATTGGGAGTATTTTGTACGTTTTATACACCTGGAAAATACCGTTTATTATCCGGAACGTAACTCATACTATAGCGGATTCCAAGGTCCGCAACGCACAGCCTCCCTCGAATCCATAGCCTCAACCCTGCAAGCCTGGAAATTGGGTAAATGGGCAGCCCTCAAAAAATTGCGAGATATTTTTTACTATGATTCTACTCCTTACGAAAACGGCAATACAAAATACGACCTACCGCTGCGAGCCGTTTTGGCCCCGCTCATACTCATGATGCGGTTAAAAATTGCTAACACGCATGCCAGCCATGTGCAGCAAGCTCGCTGCGCCATGACAGACTTTTATGGGAATGCCGCCACCCCCATATTGGCAAACTTCTCTCAGGCTACGGATTTGGAGGCTAAGGAGTTTCACCTGGTAGACTGGCAGCTGAGCAAACCTATCGATTTTCTCCCCAAGGCCTTGTGTATAGCCCTCCTGAGCACCATGCCGGATCTTCCGGCTGCCGAGATACAAGAATTGTGTGAGGCCTGCACGGCCTTGCATAACTCCGGGCTTACCATGTATTCTTGGTACATGGCCAATGCCTTACTTTGCATACCTACCCTCACGCCGCAGCAAGCCTCCGATATGGAGGAAATCTTCAATAGCCGGCAAGACCTACCGCTATTTTGTGATATAAAAAAGAAAACAAGCATTTATGATGACCTGATAGCAGGCATGCAAAATCTGCTCACGGCATCTGCGCCCTCCTCGCAATCCCAAAAAGACGGCTACATCAGTTGGAGATTATCTTACCAATCCCGAAACAAAACGGTAGATTATATAGCCCCCTATGCTCATAAAAAGCGTAAAAACGGAGGCTATACTACCGGCAAAAAAATCCTCATTTCGGACCTCCTCGAAGGCTCCTACAGTGCCTATACCTCTGATAAAGACACTGCCATTGTCACGCACATACACAACCAGTCACCGTCCTCCTTGTGGGAAATTTATTACAAAGTAACCCCATCATTAGCCGGGCTTTTAATAGGGCACCCGCACATCATATTGAGAATTGACAATCTGGAGGAAAAGCCCATAGAGCTTATCAGCGAGTCGCCAACTATAGAGATAAAACGGGAAAAAGGCTCGTTAAAGCTCCGTTTACAAAATTTAACCGGCAATAATGGGGTCCCTATTCAACAAGTGGAGGAGAACACCTACGCCATACTCTGCGAAAATGATAAGGCTGCCCGGCTCTCCCGATTCATTGCTCAGAACGCAGTTTCCAAAAACACGCTGACAGTGCCGGATATGTATGCGAACCGCATACTCAGCATACTCTCCGGCTTTACGGACTCCGTCAACATTAGCGGCAATCTCAATAACAAAAAAACAAAAGAACTCAAAGCGAAACCCAAGCTGATAGCATTTTTAGCCCCCGGGCGTGGCGCATTAAGCGGCAAGTTGATGCTGGAGCTCTACCCGGAGGTATCCCCCGTGCCGATATACAGCACCGGGAAAGTACAGTTTGCGCATTTACAGGGCAACGCCATTCGTATCAAACGCTCCGCTGAAGCAGAAAACAATATTATTGAACAGGTTAAGGCGCAGTGCCCCAATCTGTTTAACGCAACGGATGAAGCCGGGGAGCTGCAATTAGAGGTATCCGACACCATGCTGCATGTGGTAGAGGAGCTGCAAAACTGCGACAGCAAGATACTCGAAACCCGCTGGCAAGAGGGTAAAGCCATCAGCATCAGCCCCATGAATGACTTTACCACATTCAACATCAAAGCCTCCTCTGCTGCCCACAACTGGCTGAGCATAGGGGGAGAGGTTCAAGTAAATGAGCAGTTAGTATTACAATTATCGGATTTACTGCAAACAATCAACAATGCTACCGGGCGTTATGTGCAGCTGACAAGCGGGCATTTCCTGAAACTGAGCAAAAATATTGAAGAGCAGTTAAAAGTGCTGAGTATACTGGCCAATGCACCCGCAAAAGGGAAAAAATCTAATAAAAACATAGCCATTTCTCCGGCCCTAATGCTCTTACTGGCGCAGTCTGACCATGCGCATACCCTGCCCGCAGCCTTGCTCTCAAAAGCAGAGCAGCTACAGCAGCAATTCAGCACAAACTTTAATAAACCACGTAATATCAAAGCCAAGCTCAGAGATTACCAAACAGACGGCTACCAGTGGATGCAACGCCTCATGAATTGCGGCTTAGGTGCCTGCCTGGCGGATGACATGGGCTTAGGCAAAACCCTGCAAGTGCTCTGCGTGTTGTTAGCTCGCGCTGCAGATGGCCCCTCCCTCGTCATTGCCCCGGCCTCCGTTTGCAATAACTGGAGCACCGAGGCTGCCAAGTTTACCCCCACACTCAATGTTTACCAATTAGAAAACGGGAATCGAGAGGAGCTCATCAAAAATCTCACCAAGCGGGATGTACTGGTTTGCAGCTATGGATTGCTGGTAACAGAGGCAGAGCTGCTTACCGCCTGCCAATGGAATGTTGTGGTGCTGGATGAAGCCCAATACATTAAAAACAGCCAAACTCAACGCGCCCGTACCGCCTGCAATATCAAAGCCAAATGCCGCATTGCCGCCACCGGTACACCCATGGAAAACTCGTTGGATGAGCTCTGGAGCATCTTTGAGTTTATCAACCCGGGCTACCTCGGCTCTCAGGAGCAATTCCGCGAGCGCTTTGCCAACAACCCCTCTCGCCGTAAATTACTGCGCCGCATTGTTGCCCCCTTTGTCTTGCGCCGCCTTAAGGGGGATGTGTTGGATGAACTGCCCGAAAAAACGGAAACCACGCGCAGTATCACCCTCAGTACTCAAGAAAGAGCCCTATACGAGGCCTGCCGCCGGGATGCCCTGCTCAAGGCTCAGGAGTCCGGCGACCGCTTTACCATCTTGGCTCAACTCATGCGCCTGCGCCGCCTATGCTGCCACCCGCAATTAATTGACAGCAAATGGAAGGCCGAGGCCGGTAAACTCACCGCCTTGACAGAGCTGGCAAGCGAGCTGAAAGACTCCGGCCACAAAGCTCTCATATTCAGCCAATTTACAGATATGCTCAGCTTGGTGCGCAAGGAGTTTGATAAGCAGGGATTCTCTTACCTGTATTTGGATGGCAACACTCCCAAAGCAGGGCGTAACAAATTGGTGGATACCTTCCAGGATGGCGAGGCGGATTTCTTCCTCATCTCCCTCAAAGCCGGTGGTACAGGGCTTAATCTTACGGCTGCCGACTATGTGATATTGCTGGACCCCTGGTGGAACCCCGCCGTAGAAAGCCAAGCGGCGGACCGCACCCACCGTATCGGCCAAAAACGCCCCGTTACCGTGTGCCGTTTTGTATGCAAAGATACCATAGAAGAGCGAGTTATGGCTCTGCATGCCGAAAAGCGAGAGCTCTTTGACCAAGTCATTAACGACACCGGCAAAGCCTCCCCGCTCTCCATTACAGATCTGCGTGAGTTGATGTAGTGCCGAGCAATCTTTAAAAGGGCGCATTTGATAGCCACAGGCAACAGCAACCAAGCACCAAGTCACATAGATATATGGCCGGGGCAGCGCAAACTGCCCCGGCCTTGTTGTTTACCATGATAATGCTTGTTCCGAAAAAAGGGTATCAGCGTTGAAGCTTTTTGTTTTCCCACCCGAAGGGTTCAAACTCGGCCTTAGCGCGCGGGTCTGCCCAGTCGGGCTTACGCATGGAGTAAATAACCATGGGGATAGCCACAAAGATGAGAGCCCCGACAATGAGAATACCGATGTAAACAGCGGGGCTGCCCACAGGGATTTGACCGGGAGGAATAAAGCTGAAGAAGAAGGCTGTAAGGCTGCTCAACAAGCCCACACCGGCTACCACCCACATGCCGAAATTACCACCCGGCACACGGAAAGTGCGTTTGACACCGGGTTCTTTGTGGCGCAGATAAATAGCAGCCGAGAACATCAGAATATACATGATGAGGTAGAGAATGATGGTGAGCTGAGAGATGATTTGATAAGCCGTTTGCACGCTGGGCAAAATCACAAACAAGGTGGCAAGCAAGGTAACGATAATACCCTGTAATATCAAAATACCCACCTGCACCCCATTGCGATTACGCGTCTGCAAAGAACGCGGCAGATAACCGGCCATGCCTACCTGCAACAAACCTTTGGACGGGCCGCCTACCCAGGCAACCACCTGAGCTAATACACCAAAGGCAAGGAATACGGCCAACACATTACCCAACCACGGCATGCCGATCCACAAGAACAATTTATCATACGCCACCAGCAAGCTTTGTACCAAGTTGATTTGGCTGCCCGGTATCACAAAGCCGATAGCCAGTGTACCGAACACGAAGATGCACACGGTGATGATGGCAGCCAAGGCAATGGCTGCGGGGTAATCCCGGCCGGGGTTCTGTACGTCTTTAACGTGCACGGCGCTCATCTCCATGCCGGCATAGAAAAGGAAAATACTGGCAGCAAGCACAATGTTATTGAAGTTGGAGAAATCCGGCAAAAAGTCTCCTGCATGCATGGAGATGTCGATGGGGTTGCCGAAGGCCCAATAAGCCATACCCAACACAATGAGCAACGCGGCAGGAATCACCGTGCCCAACAAAGCCCCCCACTTGGTAATAGCACCGCTGGAGCGCATGCCACCCAAGTTCAGGAATGTAGCCAACCAATACACGGCCAATACTATACACAGCACATATGTGCTGTTGGACGACAACGCGGTATCCCACGCCTGATTAGGCCCGATGAACGCGATGCTCACCGCCGCGAATGTCAGCACCGTGGGGAACCAGATAGTGGTTTGAATCCATTGCAGCCAAATAGCCAAAAACCCGGCTCGCGTGCCGAAGGCCTCGCCCACCCAGCGGAATACACCGCCCTTTTGCGGCCACCCCGTTGTCAGCTCCGCTGCTACAAGAGAAACGGGAATCAGGAAAAACAGCGCTGCAAACAAATAATAGAATGCAGAGCTGAGCCCGTACACGCTCTCCGCAGGCAAGCCTCGCAAACTCACGATGGCGGCCACGTTAATCATGGCCAAAGAGAACACGCCCAGCCCTGCTGCACGTGCCATCCCCGGCCGTCCGTTTGTTTCATTATTCTTGTTCATAAAGTCTTACCTGCGTTTTTAACCGAGACTCCGCCACCAGCTCCGCAATGCGGGGGCGTAACTCCTCCGGGGTATCCCCGGAGCCTTCATAGTACAAAGTGTGCATCATATTGAGCGGAAAACCCACCCCCAGCTCCTCCAGCCGTGCTTCCTCTGCCAAAATATCCCCGGCCTCTTCGCCGGCTCGCTTTCGCATAGCATAGTCATCTGTCTGCTCGTCCATATATCGGTAGTACACGAGCAGCCCCCATACCGTTTGATATAAGGTAGCAGGAGGATGTTGAATGTTGAATTTTTAATGTTGAATGTATGTGCCCCCACGCGGTTTGGCACATTAGAAAAACGGCAAAATGTAGAGGATGCCCTGCGGGCGAATGCCCGCTGAAATCATAGAGCCCCGGCGAGGGGCTATTTTATGTCGCCCCTTGCGGGCTCAATAATTAGGCTCGCTCATGCTCGCCGTGAAGAACGGCTGCGCCGTAGTGAAGAAGCCACCTTGCGGTGGCTTATGAAGAGCGGGCAGAGCCCGCCATGAAGAACGCCTGGCGGCGTTGATGGTGGGGGCAAAATGTGAGCCCGCAGGGGCGAACCTTTCATGTGAGCGCGAGCGAACCCTTCATGTGCCGCAGGCACCCTTCATGCTTGCGATAGCAAGCTCTTCATGTGAGCGCAAGCGAACTCTTCATGCGGGCGATAGACCGCTATAATACCATTTTTACTGCGCGTTGCTGCGCTCCTTGCATGATAGCTCACGTTGCTCGCATAATAGTTTTACATGATAGCGGGGCATGATAGTTCGCTCTTGCGGGCGAACATGATAAGAATCCTCACGCGAGCGAGACGAATAATAGAGCCCGTAAGGGCGGCAGCCAATAGGCAGGGGCGTTCCGTCTTCGGGCTGAGCCCTACGCCGTGACAAAGAAGCCCCTGCACGTGGATAAAAATATACCCGAGCCCGAGGAGCGCAGCGACGAGGCCGACAGATGGGTATAGCGTAGAGCGTAAGCCCGGAGCGAAGCGGGGCTCGGGGTTAACACCCCTCGGGGGGGGGATTGTGTCGGCCTCCTCGCGTAGCTCGTCGGGCTCTATATTATTTTTTGATAATCAGCAGGGGTCGCGCGCGCACTGCGTGCACGCTTGACCGCCTGCCTATGTTATTTCGCCCCTGACGGGGATCAATAATTCGGCTCGCTAACGCTCGCGGGGGCTCCCCTACAGCCACCAATTTATCAATCAACTTAGGCTTTACCATTTCACAAGGTAACGGCCGGCAACTCAAACCCGCGCAAAGCGGCTATGCGGCGCAGCACCTCTTCAATCACATTATCCGGGCAAGAGGCTCCGGCCGTAAGGCCAATGCGCCAAGTGTGCTCTGTATCTGCCACCGCAGGCGGCAGGAGGATAAGGCGCTCCTCTTTAGCCGTGAGGTCATACGCCATAATTTCGTGAAGATTCAGCAAACAATCGGCGGATTTTACAAAGAAGGTGGGCAAACGGCGGGCTGCAATGTGCGCCAAATGGGTGGTGTTGGAGCTATTGTAGCCGCCGATGATAAACATGGCATCCAGCGGTTTTTCCAGCAACTCAAAGAGGGCATTTTGGCGGTCTTGCGTGGCACCGCAAATGGTATCAAACACATGGAAACGGGCATCATTGCCGTCTCGCTGCGTTACGGCATCCCGCAGCATGGCTTGAATATGCGCGGTCTCGCTCTTGAGCATGGTGGTTTGATTGGCCATGCCTATTTCTGCCAAATGGGTATCGGGGTCAAAACCGGGGGAGCAAGCCTTGGCAAAGTGCGCCATAAAGGCAGCTTTATCTCCCCTGCCCAACAGATAATCTGCCAGCATTTGAGCCTCTGCCTCAGAGAAAATAACAATATAGTTACCCAAGCCGTCATCCCCCTGGCTGTGAGAGGCAGTGGCCATGCTTTCCTCATGCTTGGCTTTGCCGTGAATCACGCTGGTTATGCCTTGTTTGGCGTAAGAGCGCACGCGGGTCCACACCTTCATCACGTTGCCGCAAGTGGAGTCCACCAACTGCACGCCCTTGTCCTCCAAGCGTTGGCGCAGTACCACAGGCACACCAAAGGCAGGTATAATCACCACGTCCTCCTCGGTCAGCGCATCATACGCGGGGTCATTGGTGCGGAACGGCAAATG
>SUVJ01000036.1 GCA_015062045.1 Akkermansiaceae bacterium | reverse complement strand
ACGCCCTCACAGGGTGATATTACCCTGCGGGGTAGTGATATTGAAGGGCTATCGCCCTTCAGTACTTGAGAACATTTGCACTGTGGGCAAAAAAAGCAGCTTGCCAAGGGAGGGGGTAAAGGGGTATAATGGCAGGCGATGCCCATGGTGAAACCAGAGCCGCCGGCAGAGGTACCGCAGCAGCGGCAGGTGGCCGAGCCGATATCTCAAGTGATACGCCCCGTGCAAAGACGCGCGCGGCGGCCGGAGGGGACTGCACCGGTGATAGCCGACCATGAGATATTGCGGCTCATTGGCACCGGGGCATATGGAGAGGTATGGTTAGCCCGCACGGTTACGGGGGCACACCGGGCGGTAAAGGTGGTGTGGCGAGAGGATTTTGATGACGAGCGCAGCTTTATCCGCGAGTTTGAGGGGGTACTGCAATATGAGCCCATAGCACGCAACAACCCCGGGCTGGTGCATATTTTGCACGTGGGGCGACACGAGGGGGAGTACCCGTATTATTACTATGTAATGGAGCTTGCGGATGATGCCTACACGGGCATACACATAGACCCCGCCGCCTACATGCCGCGCACCTTGCGCAGCGACATGCAGCTGTACGGGCTGCACGCCATGCCCCTGGATTATGTGCTGGAGGTAGGCAGCCAGCTGGCACATGCCCTGGCCGGCCTGCATGCAGAGGAGCTGACACACCGCGATGTTAAACCCGCTAATGTCATTTTTGTGAACAGCCGCGCCAAATTGGCGGATGCCGGCTTGGTGGCCCACAACAGCAAACGCAGTTTTGTGGGTACAGAGGGCTATATACCGCCGGATGGCCCCGGCACCCCCAGGGCGGATGTGTACGCCTTGGCCAAGGTGCTGTATGAAATGAGCACGGGTAAGGACAGGCTGGATTTTCCGGAATTGCCGACCGAGCTGCCGGAGGGCACCCCCACCAAACGCTGGCACGAGTTCAATAACATTATCTGTGCCGCGGCAGAGCCCGTTGTGGGCAAAAACAGTATTACCACGGCTCAAGCTCTGGCAGACAGGTTGGATGCCCTGCGCTGCTACTCCACCCATACCCGCAAAAAGAAACGCCCCCCGAGCAGAGCCAAAGACGGCAAACTCAAGGGCTGTTTCACCGTGTTAGGCATTTTGGCACTGGTGGTGGCCGTGGGGGCACACTTTTTGCCGGGCGGGCTGGTCATGCGGCTGCAACGCGCCGCAGCCGTGCTGGCAGAGCCCGCGCCGCAGTCCCCCGCCACCCCGGCGGCACAAGAGCCCCCTGCCCCTACGGAGGGGCGCGTGCTGGTAACCTCGGTACCATCGGGGGCATCCGTGTACTCTGAAGCCGCAGAGTACTTGGGAGAAACGCCCTACGGCCCCGTCAAGGTGCCCTTGGGGCACAAGGTGAGCTATACACTGCGCATGGCAGGTTATGCAGATGCCCGCCTGAGCGGCACCGTGAGCGGGGCAGAGCTGCTCAAACTGGGTGGCGCCCTCACGCCCTACCGCCCGCCACGGCAGGGGCAAACCTGGCAAGATGCCCAAGGCACCACCTACAGCCCGCAAGGCAACACACACTTGGCAGACACCGCCGTGACGGCAGCCGCATTTGAGGAGTTTATACGCAGCTCTGCAGAGTCGGCCGGTATTCGCTACGAGGTAATCCCCCAAAGCGGACTGGTGCGCACCACGGCAGAGGGCATTGGTGCATACACCCTATGGCTCACCAAACGCTGCACAGAGAACGGCACCATCGGCAGGGATCACTCCCTCACCTCCCAGCCGGAGCCCCACACCGCTGCCAATGGGTTGAGCGCCTACCGCCTGCGCACCAACCCGGTCATGAAAACGCCCATCACCGTGTACAGCAACCCCGCCGGTGCCACGGTGATGCTCAACGGGCAGGTGCTGGGTGTTACCCCCATGCAAGCCGTGCGCGTGCCCATTGCCCCCTACCTGTTAGAGGTTCGCTTGCCCGGGCACTCCACCGTGCGCCGCAGTGGCTTATCCCCCAAAGGGCTCTCCCTCAACCTCACGCTACAGGCCAATAACTCCGTTGTATTCGGAGCAGAGTGGATTAACAGCCTTGGACAAAAATTTGTACCCCTCACCCCGGGCTTGCTTGCCGCCGCCACAGAGGTGCGCGTGGCAGACTACCGCGCCTATTGCGAGGCCACGGGCACCCCTGCCGCCACAGACCCCGGCTTTGAGCGCAACGAGCACCACCCCGTGGTCAATGTCTCACGCCAAGAGGCAGAGGCCTTTGCCCGCTGGCTGACGGAACGTGAGCAAAAACGCGGTCTCATTGAAAATACGGACCACTACCGCCTGCCCACCGATACGGAGTGGAGCCTCATGGCCGGCTTGTCGGCGGAGGAAGGTGCATCCCCCTACGAGCGAGACCACCACTATACCGGCTTTGCCGAGCAAAAATTCATTTGGGGTAAACGCTGGCCCCCCATGCGAGACAGCGGCAACTTTGCCGACACCTCTGCACAGGTGCATGTGCCGCAAGACCTTTACATTGAGCTGTATCGGGATGATTTCCCCTACACTGCCCCCGTGGGGTCTTTTCCTGCCAATGCGCTGGGATTGCATGACCTGAGCGGCAACGTGCAAGAGTGGGTGAGCGATAATTACGCCGGCCCCACCGAGTTTGGTCTGCACCACCACGGTGTTACCCGTGGCGGCGACTATACCTCCTTTAGTCCCAAACAATTGCACCTGGGCCGCCGCGTTCCCCTGCCTACAAACATGCGCACCCCCACCGTAGGATTCCGCCTCATGCTGGAGCGCAAATAAAAGCGCACGCAGGAACGGGGGAATGTTTAATGTTTAATGTTTAATGTTTAATGTTTGATGTTTAATGTGAGCGAATGCGAGCTATCATGCCTCGCTATCATGCAAGGCGCATCACGCCGCGCAGTAAAAATGATTGCCCTCCGCGGGCTGGGGAAATCCTACGAGCGCACAAGTGCCGACGCACTGCGTACCTTGCTGAAGTGAGTGTATATGTGAGCAAAACACATACACCAGTGCCAGCACGGTTGTTAAGATAACGGCAAAATAAAAGGCGGCGCACCCCCAAGGTGCAACGGGGCGTTTTTGGGCAATGCGGCGGCTGTTGGCTGCGGCTGCAAAAAATGCATAGCTGAACCACGCCGTTATAAAGTTGAGCATGCCGTGAAGATACGGAGCCCCCTGCACAAAGGGGGAGTCGGAGGCCCACATAGTCTCCGGCAGGTTCACTGTACCGTAGGCACTTATCCCCAACATAAAGGCGCCCCCCAGCCCGAGCAATAATTGCAGATAATAAGAAAAGGGCAATTTCACGGCAGTTGCTTTTTAAGGGTTTCTGTAAATTGGGGTGCAGAGAAAATCTGATTATGGTCGCAATCAAACTCGAACACGGCCGGGGTGGTGGAGGAAAAGGCGCGGATGAGGGCATCTGTGCTGTGCGGGGGCACAACGGAGTCTTTCAGCGCACGCAAAATGGCAACACGGCAGGATATACCGGGGGCATAATCAACGGAGCGCCATGAATCCAGGGGCACGAGCCGCGGCACAAAGGGTACATAGTTGCAGGCTACCTCGGTAATGCTGTCGAAGGGGCAGATGAGGATGAGCGCATCGGGCTTAACGGCGGCTGCCACCTGCGTGGCAACGCCACTGCCTAAACTGAACCCAACTAAGGTGACGGAGGCCGGCTTGCCCAACTTTTCGGCAGCCAGGCTCAGGGCATGGCAAGAGTCTTTTACAATGGCAGACTCAGAGGGCTCACCCTCGCTGTTGCCATAGCCGCGGTAGTTGATGAGCAGGTAAGAGCGTGAGGGGTCCGCCTTGGCAATATCCGTAAACCCGCCCACATTCATGGCGTTGCCACCGTAAAAAGCCACCAAGGGGGTGTTGGGGCCGCGGTTGAAGAACCACCCGCGCAGGGCTGTGCCATCTTGCGCCTTGAGTTCCACGCGCTCTGCCCCGCAGCCGTAGTCGGAGTCGGGCATGTGCATGGTTGCCCCGGGGTATACCAAGGGTTGTAAGCCACAGGCAGTTAAGCCATAAAGCGTTATTAAACCTATAACTGTAATGATGAGATAGTTGAGCTTCTTTTTCATACGGGAGGTGGGGGGGGCTATTTCAGAATGATACCGGCTTTTTTAGCAGCCTGCTGTACCATGGGGGTGAGCATAAAATCCGTTGTGTGCCCCATTACCATGGGGGCGGGCGGGCTGCCTTTGCGGCCCAGCAACAAGCCACACAACCAGTTGGCTATGCGTGCAAAGCGAATGCGTTTCATGTATGCCCCGGCGCGGGTAATGCACTTGAGGGGGCCCTCGGGGTCTTCCACGGCAATGACCACACCATCACACACCACGGCAGAGTGGCCAATGCCCAGCTGCTCCATGGCGGCAGCCAGCTCCAGGGCGTGGGTGGTGTCATCCTGCGCGTGTTCAATGGCCGGCACGGTGATACCGCCCGTGGGCATCTGCATGCCATGCAGGGTAATGCCGTGGCGGTTGCAAAGGTCTATCACGGCTTGTTTTTGGAAAAGGATGGTGCGGTGAGCCTCAAAGACAATATGGCGCACATGGTGGCGCACACAATGTTGAATGGTGCGCAGCCCCAGGCAGGGCACATCAAAGCGCATATCATGCCCGGGTTTGGTCACTTTGCACAGGGTAACGGGGGCATTGGGCATGCCGCCACCATTTTTGATACACTCGTTGGTGCCTTTAAAGGCCTCTACACAGGTGACGGCCTCCCCACGCACCATGAGGCTCTGCCCAATGTCCAAACGTGCGATTTCACGCGCCAGTTGCATGCCGTGGCGGGCCTCCTGCAATTGTTGCTCCGTGGGGGCGGGGCCTGCCAAATGCCCCTCTGCGGGCAACACCTCATCCATAAATGCGGTAGAGGGCAGCATTTGCATGCCGTGCTCTGCAACATAATCACACACGGCACCAAAGATGGTGTGCGCATTGCGGCGGTCCAGCTGCGCCAGCAGGCGGCGGGCCGTGGCATCCGGCCACATGGTGTAAATGCAGGCGGGCTTGATTTGCCCCGTCATGACCACGTGGGTGACACCGTTGGCTTTAAAAAAATCTCTCGGCCCCTCCACAGCCCCTACCCTGAACTTGGCAAAGGCATCACACAGGGGCGGAATATCCTTACCCACGGCACCCTTAAACCCTGCTACCACCACGCGCATACCCGCGCGTTTTGCGCCCTCCACCATAAGGCGGGGGTATTCACCGGCGCCGGCGAGTATGCCGACTACATGTTGCTGTGGGTCTAACGGTTGCATGGTAAATTAAAGGAGTTCCGGGTGTTCCAGGAACCAGGCGACACGCTGCATCAGGCGGCCGATATCGCCGCCATCCACCACGCGGTGGTCGAACGATGCCACAATCTCTGCCTGCTCCACGGGGATGAAGCACTCTACCTCATCGCTCCACACGGGAGTTTTGCGCACAGCCCCCACACCCAATATCAGGCTCTCACTGGGCAAGGGCATGGGGGAGGCAAAGGTGAGCCCGAACCCGCCGAAGTTGGATACCGTGGCAATACCGCCGCCCACATAGGCGGGGTCAAGCTTGCGGTCCCTCGCCTGCTTAACCACCTTGTTATACTCATCCACCAGCTCATCAAGCGTGTACTCATTCACGCGGCGCATTACGGGCACCATCACGCCGTCTGCCACCTGCACGGCCACGCCCAAATCTATGTTGCGCGGGGTCAAAATACGCCCGCCAACCATGTAGCCGGCGCACTCGGGGGCCTCTGCCAAGGCCAAAGCCAAAGCACGCAAGAAGTAGAGGGTAACACCGGGCTTGCGGGGGTGATTGCGGCGGTGCAGAATAATGGGAGCCATGTAAATGGGGCGGCCGGCACTGGCAATGGGGCGGCGCCACGTGCGCTGCATGCTGCCCGCCACGCTGCGGCGCATGGGGGATGCCGGGCGAGACGGCCAGCCGTCCACATAGCTGATGAAGTTTTCAAAATCTTCAATGGTAATACGCCCGTTGGCCCCCGTGCCTATTACGTATGCCAGGTCTGCCTCTGTGATGCACAGCTCATCCATACGGGCTTTTACGCGCGGGGACAAGTAGTGAGCCCCGCGAATACGGGCCGGCACGGGCAAACCGCGCCCGGCGGACTCCATGGGGGTGGTGGCAGAGCCCTCCCGGTATTCACCCTCGGTGCGGAAGTGGGCACCATCCATAGCGGCGGGGCCGGTGGGGGCATTGGGCACGGCAGGGGCGGTGGCAGCAGCCACGGCGGCGGCATCCATGGTAGTGGCGCCGGTGCGCTCCACCTCCTCTTGCGTGGCTTCAATAATACCCATTACCGCTCCCACGGGTACGGTTTCGCCCTCGCACACGGAGATGCTTTTGACAACACCACCGCATGAAACGGTAACGGCCATAACAGCCTTATTGGTTTCTACCTCAAACACCTCCTGGTCTTCCTGCACGGTGTCGCCGGGCTTCACCAACAACTGCATGATGGAGGCCTCTGCAATGGATTCGCCCAACTGGGGCATGAGTATGGGTACTGACGGCATGATTGTACGCTAAAATCTTTTTGTTAAAGTGTTATAAGATATCTGACAGCAGCGGCAATGTCCTCACTGTGCGGGCGGTGCGCTTTCCATAAATCCGGGTGATACGGTATGGGGCAATCGCGGGAGCTTAAGCGCAGCGGCGGGGCATCCAACAGGTGCAGCCCCTCACTTGCCACGCGTGCCACAACCTCTGCCGCTACCCCACCCCAGGGGAAATCCTCGCTCACCACCAGCACCCTGCCCGTGCGGGCTACGGATGCCAGGATGGTGTCCGTATCAATGGGTTTAACGGTGCGCAGGTCCACCACCTCTATGTGATAGCCGCTGGTGGCGGACAACTCCTCTGCCGCCTTGAGGGTTTCGGGCACCATGGCGGAGTACGTAACCACCGTGGCGTGTCTGCCGGGGCGCACAATGCGGGCACGGCCAATGGGCAGCGGGTCGGCCTCCACCCAAGTATCCGCCTTGAGCCAGCGGTACAGGTATTTGTGCTCCAGGAACACCACGGGGTCCGGTATCTGCACGGCCTGCTTGAGCATGTAGTAAGCATCTGCCACGGTGGCAGGGGTAAACACGTGCACACCGGGGAAGTGGGCAAAAAGGGCCTCCACCATCTGGCTGTGGTAGGGGCCGCCACCCGGTGTACCGCCGCAGGGCATGCGCAGGGTGATGTTAAGCGGCATGCCGGTGCGGAAGTAATGGGCAGCGGCATTGTTGCACATTTGGTTGAGGGCAAGTATGCCGAAATCCGCAAACTGCATCTCGACAATGGGTTTCATGCCGCCGACAGCAGCGCCGATGGCGGTACCCATGATGGCATCCTCTGCAATGGGGGCATTGAGCACGCGCTCGGGGAAACGCTCTGCCAGCCCTTTGGTGGCCTTAAAAGCGCCGCCGAAACTGCCAGCAATATCCTCACCGTAAAGGAACACGCGGGGGTCTTCCTCCAGCAACTCTGCCATGGCTTGGTGTATGGCATCTATGTATGTAACACTCATTGTGGTATCAGCGGGATAAGCGGGTTAATAACGAGAGGGTTTCCAAGAGACGGCGCTCCAGTCTGTCTCTGCCGGCACAGGGGTGGGCTCTTTTTGAGCCTGAGCCATGCAGTGCTGCACCTCATCCACACACTCTGCCTGCACGGCCGCAACGGCTTCTGCCGTGAGCCAGCCTTGCTCCTGCACTTGGCGGCGGGCAATGGCCAGCGGGTCTCGGTGCGCAAAGGCAGCCTTGAGCTCTGCGGGTATGTAAGAGGCATCATCATGCTCACCATGGCCGCACATGCGCAGGGTTTCTGCCACCACCCACTGCGGGCCCTGCCCTGCACGGGCAGCCGACACCGCTTTTTGCATGGTTGCCAGGGTTTGCAGAAAATCCGTACCATCGCACTCGTGCGTGGTAAAGCCGTAGCCCCGCCCGCGGTCTGCCAAACTTGCACAGGCAAACTCACGCTCGTTGGGCGTAGAATAAGCAAATTGATTATTGGTAACAACAATGACCACGGGCAATTTCTCCACCGCCACCATGTTGCAGCCCTCGTGCGTGGCCCCTACGGAGGTAGTGCCATCCCCCAAGTTCAGCACGCCCACGGCACCATGAATACCCTGCATGCGTTTAGCAAGCAACATACCCGCCACAACGGATACCATGGCACCCAAGTGAGATATGGGCGCGGGGTTACCATCCGCCGGCACTCCCCAGTGGATGTTGCCGTCTCGCCCGCGCATGCAGCCCGCGGCACTGCCCAGGTAGCTGCGCGCGCTCTCCAGCACGCTGTAGCCCCACGCGCAACGCCCGGCCTGCTCACGGATAAAGGGGTTATACACATCCACCCCCTTGGTCAAAAACACGGCCTCACACGCGGCGATAGCCTCATGGCCACGCCCCAGAAACACGCCACCGTACATCTTGCCGGCTTTGTAGAGTGCGGATAACTTTGTATCGAACGCGCGCGCCATCTCCATGGCACGGTATGCCCGTATACCCGCCTCTTTCATGTCATTTCCGTTCACGCCTCCATTATAGCCTCTACCCTACTCTCAATCAAGTAGAAAATTTTGTTACACGTGTATTACAAGCAAGAAAAATGGCTGAAGAAACATTTTGCAAATACCAAAGCATGATATACAAAGATTTGACGCGATGCTACGTGCAGGGGCCATGATATTATGACAATAAAAATTGCAAGAATCTCTTGCGAGTGAGGGTATTTCATGATACCCTGCGCGCGCACCGCCATGAATTCCATCAAAATAATTGTCTCTGAGCGTGAAACGGCCCTGCATACCGAAACACAGGGATACCGCAGTGTCATCTCACAGCTGTGCCGGGAGCTGGCAGAATTGCACTTTGAGCAAGAGGCGGAGGAAATCGTGGCCTCTGCCCTGGAGCGCGAGGCACTGGAGCCCACCTATGTGGGGCGCGGTTTGGCGGTGCCGCATGCACGCGTGGCAGAGCTACCCGCAGCGGCCATCTATATCACCACATGTGAGCCGGCCATTTGCTGGCCGCTTGAAACCGCAGATACCGTTGTGCTGATAGCTGTGCCCGCAGAGCAGCCCGAGCTCTACCTGCAATTGCTCGGCAAAGTGATGCGCTGGCGCATGAAAAAGCAAAGCGTGGCACAGCTGCGTGAGCTGCTCGGGGCTTAACAGCGTACCAACCGAAAGCCCCACCAACCGGCGGGGCTCTCATTGATTACAATCTATACCGATTTTTTAATAACGGTAGGCCTCTGCTTTGAAGGGGCCCTCCACCTTAACACCAATGTAGTCTGCCTGCTTTTGGGTGAGGGTGGTAAGGTGCACACCGAGCTTGGTAAGGTGCAGGCGGGCCACCTCTTCATCCAACACCTTGGGCAGCACCTCTACAGTATTGGAGCGTGTGCCGCGATCTTGCCAAAGGGCAATCTGGGCCAGCACTTGGTTGGTAAAGCTGTTGCTCATTACAAAAGAGGCATGGCCCGTGGCGCAACCCAAGTTGACCAAACGGCCCTCTGCCAGCAGGTAAAGGCAATGACCATCGGGGAAGGTGTATTTATCCACCTGCGGTTTGATGTTGGTGCATACAATACCCTCTCTACCCTGCAAACGAGCCACCTGAATCTCATTGTCAAAGTGGCCTATATTGCAGACAATGGCTTGGTCTTTCATGGCCTCCATGTGCTCCAGCGTAATAATATCGCAGTTGCCGGTGGTGGTTACATAAATATCTGCCATGCCCAGTGTGTCCTCCACCGTGAGCACGCGGTAGCCCTCCATAGCGGCTTGCAGGGCACAAATGGGGTCAATCTCCGTCACAATCACTTGAGCCCCCAAACCACGCAGGGCTTGAGCGCAGCCCTTGCCCACATCGCCATAGCCGCAGATAACGGCTACCTTGCCGGCAATCATCACATCCGTTGCGCGCTTAATGCCGTCGGTAAGGCTCTCTCGGCAGCCGTAAAGGTTGTCGAACTTGCTCTTGGTTACAGAGTCATTCACATTGATGGCGGGGAACAGCAAGCGGCCATCGCGAGCCATTTGGTAGAGGCGGTGCACGCCGGTGGTGGTTTCCTCAGACACGCCCATAATCTCGGGCATCCAGCGGTGGAACACCCCGGGCTGCTCTGCGGCAATGCGCTTGAGCAAGGCTTTGATAACGCCCTCCTCCTCGCTCTCGGAGGGGGTGTCTACCCAGGTGTCGCCGTTCTCCATTTCATACCCCTTATGCAACAGCAGGGTGGCATCGCCACCGTCATCCACAATCAACTGCGGGCCAAGGCCATCCTTGTGGCACAGCGCGTTCCACGTGCAATCCCAATAGTCGGCCAGGGTTTCTCCCTTCCAGGCAAAAACAGGCACCCCTGCCGTGGCAATGGCTGCCGCGGCGTGGTCTTGTGTGGAGAAAATGTTACATGATGCCCAGCGAACATCCGCCCCCAATGCCACCAAGGTTTCAATCAACACAGCGGTTTGAATGGTCATGTGTAAAGAGCCGGTAATGCGCACACCTGCCAGCGGCTGCTGCGGCCCGTATTTTTCACGGCAAGCCATCAAGCCGGGCATTTCATACTCTGACACCTCAATCTCTTTGCGGCCCCAGTCTGCAAGAGAAATGTCTGCTACTTTGTATCGGGATGTTTCATTCATGCTGAACCCATTGTACCTTTTATGCCGGCGAGAGTCAATTCCGAAAGACGGATAAACAGGGCAAACGCATTAGGAGTATGACATTTTCTTCAGATTGACAATTTACCATTTACAATTTACAAAGTTATTGAATTTACAAGCTCTCATATAAATATTCATCAGCTGAAAGCCAAATATAAGGCCTTATCTTTTCCCGGCTACATAGCGAGAGAAACATATTTTTGCGCAATGCTGAGGGCATAAAACCTCGTGCTGCACTCAGGCCGATGTTTTATTAGAAAATTGTAAATGGTAAATTGCACATTGTAAATAATGGACTTACCGGGTTCATTGTCTAATGCGTTTGCCCTGGACGGATAAATGACATATCAGAAAAAAATGTCATACACCAAATGCATATGCGCCGAACGCAATATAAGCTTGCCAAGCGGGCAAAATTTGGTAATCTTAATTACAGATGAGACTCTTGGCATACCTGATGGTGATGCTGTTGAGCCAAACGGCTGTGGGGCAGATATTTGACCCACCCCCGCTCGACCCCAATCCATTGCCGGAAGGCACCCTGCACACACAGGGCGCCCCAATGACCGTGCCTACGGATTCCGCCGCAACGGACAATACTGCCACCCATGCGCCGCAGAATGAGATTTTCTCTAAACAGAGGTTCAAAACACCGCCCGTAGCCAGAGAAAAAACGCGCGTAGCCGTGCTGGGGTACCACAATTTCAGCGAGACAAAGGGGGTAACGCGCATGTTGCTGCGCACCTCTGAGCTGCGCAGCCAGATGGAGCGCATACGGCAGTCCGACTACAGTGTTATCAGCATGCAGGAGTTTTTGGAGTGGAGATTCGGCACCCGCCTGCTGCCGGAGAAGTGCATCCTCATCACCCTGGATGACGGGTGGCGCAGTGTGTACACGGATGCCTACCCCATCTTCAAAGAGTACGGGTATCCCTTTCACCTCTTCCTGTACACCACCTACCTCAGCGGGCAGGGGGACAGCATGACCCCGGACATGATAAAAGAGATGCAGAAGCATGGTGCCAGCGTGGGCAGCCACTCTGCCACGCACCCCTACCCCTCCGACTGGAAGAGTGCACAAAACAAGGGGGAGGAGGCCTACGAGGCCATGATTGACAAAGAGATTGGAGCCACGCGCCCGCAATTGGAAAAGATGTTCGGCACCGTCAACACATACTGCTACCCGGGCGGGTATAATGATGCCACCATGCAGAAAAAGCTACCGGAGTACGGCTATGCCGCAGCCTTTACCGTAATGCCCGGCAAGGTAGATAGCCAAGAGAACCCGCTGTGCATAGACCGCTACATGATATTGGGCACAGACTCCGGCGTGTTTGAAGATGCCATAGACTTTACCGCCGCCGCCATCAGCGAGGGGCCGGCCACCGGCTACACCCCGGGGGCTCTGCCACGCAACACACCGCGCCCCACCTTTCAAGTTACCCCGGCACCGGACTCCACCGTGCCCCCCACCCTGCCCACCATTAGTGCCAACTTGTCAAGCGTGCCGGATATTGACATGAGCACCGTCAGCATGCGTGTCAGCGGGTTCGGCTACGTGCCCCACAAAGTTAACCGCACAGAGCGCACCGTGCAATGGACCGCGCCCTGCCGCATTTATATGCCACTCCTCTCCGTTCACATATCCTGGAAAACAACAGATGGCACCACACACCGCGCTGCGTGGTCGTTCTTTATAGACCGGACTGTGACGGCTGATTAACCATAACACATACCATACATCGATCCGGACTAAACCATGGACTCCGAAGAAACAATGAAACCCGCTACGACAGAGGATAAGCCCGCTGCCAAACCGCGCACCCCGCGCAAGGCTGCCCCCCGCAAAAATAAGGAGCAAGCCGCCGCCCCCGCAGCAGAGAGCACCCCTGCCCCCAAGCCCACGCGCAAGCCGCGCACCGGCAAAAAGGCTGCCACCCCCGCACAGGATAAGCCCGCCGAAGCCGCAGCTGCCCAAGAGGCCACCCCCGCCCCCCGCAAAACCCGCACCCCCAAAAACAAGGAAGCCAAGCAAGAGCCCAAGGCCGACACCCCGCGCCAAGAGCCGCAACCGGCCCCGGTTCAACCCACGGTGCAACAAACACCGCAAGCCCCGGTTGAGCCCAAGGCAGCCACCCCCGGCCACCGGCAAGAGCCGCAAGCTTCCCCCAAGCATCGCCCCCAACAACAGCCTCAGCATGAGCAGTTGCCCCGTATCTCTGAGGAGCAGAAGTTTGATATCGAGTTTGAAACCCGCAACTTCTCCGCCCCCGAGCCCGCACCCGGATTCGCCGTGCCCGAGACCGTTGGCGGTGGGGAAGGTAACAGTGGCAGCAAAAACCGCCGCAAACGCCGCCGTAACCGCAACCGCAACCGTGATAACGAGCAAAACCAGCAACAACCCCGATTCACCACGGATATTGACCCCGATGAGCTGGTGCGCCGTGCTTGGAAGATTTACCTGGGTGAAGTGACGGAAGAAGGACTTGCCCTGATGGATGACCGCACGGCAACGGAGGCCTCCCGCCGGGCGTTCCGCGTGGCAGAGCTCTTCCTTACAGAGGCCGCCCGCCACCGCCGCCCCGCTACGCCTCCTACACCGGAGATTGACCTCATCATAGAGGAGGACGGCTTGGAGGAGTTCTAAGGCTCAACAATCTATCTAAAGCAACCGCGCCATACCGAATGATACGGCATGGCGCGGTTTTATTTTTGCTAATAATGAGGTTTATTTGAGTTTGATGACGTGGCGGCTGGTGGTCATGGCAGCGGCCTCGGCAGCAGGCATCGTCTTTTTCTCATGGCCGGCACCCCAGGAGTCTGAGTAAATGATGGTTTGCTCCTTCATGTTGTAGCCGATGATAAGGCGCATGTGCCCGCCACGTGCTTGCGGCACGGGTATTTGCTCTTTATAGATACCTAGGGTAACACTCCACAGCACGGGGGAGCCGGCATCTATGTGTTTTTTAACGGCACCGAGCCATTTTTTCACCTGGCTTTTTTTACCGGCACGCACTTGCAAAAGCAGCTCGGCATCTGCTACATCCAGCGGCGGCACAGAGAATGAGAGCATTTGCTTGTTCTTCTTTTTAGCCACTTTATTGTAGGCATCCACAAAGTTCATCATAGAGGTTTGGTAATCCTCTATGGTGATAAGCTTGACGGGGAATTTTTTGCAAATGGCCACCATGGCATCCTCCATAGAGTTGCTGCTGGTGCCGCCATCTGCAGAGGAATCACACAGGGCAGCCAGAGCGTGTTGATCCACGCCGTCCATGCCGTAAAAGGCGAATACGCGAGAGAGCGTAGCGGGCACGCAATAACCCTTTTGGCCTTGGTCTACCATATTGACCCCCTCCAGCCACACGGTGCCGTCCTCCTCTTTTTGGATACTGCCTTTGAGCTCTTTGCGGGTCACTTTATCACCGGCACCGCCACGCGCAATGGCCTCGGCATCCGGCCCCAAGTCCACACGAATAAACTCTGCCTCAAAGGGTTGGTTGCCACCCTTATTTTTTTTACCTTTTTTGGCTTTTTTACCGATTTCTCCGGTGTAGCTGGCATCCAGGCGGGCAGCCCCGGTCTCCCATGTCCACTCCCAGCATTCCACCTGCACGCCGGTTTCTTTAACATTTACCTTTTTCTTTTTGGGCTCTACACCGCTTATCTCGGTAAGGGCATCTTTGGCGGCATCAATTTTACGCAAAAAGGTATCACGGTCTATCTCACCGTCATCACCCTTGCTGTAAACAATAAGGCGCAGGGACTCAATATTATCCTCCCCCCATTTAAGCAGCACCTCGCCGGCTTGTAATTTACCGAAGGTGAAAGAGCCGTTTTGCATGCGCCAGGTGCTATCATCCACCGGGGCGTAGCGGGTACCCACCAAGTACTTGTTTTGAGCGGCGGTTTTAGGGCCTTTCCACAACTCACCGGTGCTGATGGGTTTAACAAGGTCTCCGCCGAGGCACACCAAGGTGCTCAGCACTGCTGCAAGAATACCGGGAAGCTTTTTCATGCCGCTATGTTATCGATTTTTAAGTAACGTGGCAAGCGAAAAAATCTGATATCCTACATTTTATCTGTGAAAATACACCCGTTTTTGTAAAAATGAGGGGGTGGGAGCATCCCAACTACATGGAAACGCAAAACACACCAACAGAAAACGCCATGTGCTGCAAGTACGACACATGCTGCAAACGCCGCCATTGTTGCAAAATGATATTCGGGGTAGTCAACACCCTGTTGATGGCTACCATAGCGGCTGCCGTTACCTGCATGTGCGCACACAAGTGTCACCATAAAGGTTGACGTTTAAAGAGGAAGCAAAAACACAGCACCCCGCAGCGGTATCATACCGCTGCGGGATTTTTTACGGGGCTGCGGCAGCACGTTGAAGAGCTGCGGCATATTTTTTAAGTTTGTCTGCAATGGAACGGGGGCGGGCAGCTCTTTTGGCTTTTGCCGCACCACAGGCGCGTGTAGGGGCGGCCTGAGGAGTCGGCACAGAACGTATGCGTGCGGTTGGCATGGCTTTATCCCACGTGCTTGCCCCCACACCATGCACGGAGTTGATTGCTAATGCCGGGGCGGTGGGGGTGGCCGTGTCATCACACTCTGCCTCCGTGTCACACGCTGTCTCTGCCCCGCCGGAGTACACGGCAATGGCTGTTTCATGCGTGGCAGACTCCGGCACGGGCCGGGGCTCTGCCACGGCTATGGCGGCAGGGGCAACAGGCAAGGCAGCAGGCCCCATATCTGCCACGGCTACCACCTGCGGCTCTGCCGTTATCTCTAGCGTTGCATCCTGAGCCACCTTTACGGGGGCCGCCACCGCAACACCGCCGCGCCTTTCAACCGGGTGCAAAGATTGCCAAATGAACGGAACAAGCGCCAGCAACACCAATGCCGCTGCACCACGCCATAACATGGGGCTGAGGTACCACGGGCGCAGGCTGCGGCGGTGGTAAGCGCAATCCGCCTTTTCTGCCAAGCGGGCCAGCAAGGCGGCATCCTGCGCACGGGGGGTGCGGTCTGCCGCAGCCAGGGCGCGGAGCTCATCTTCTATGTCTTTGAGGTCATTATCTGCGTTTTCCATGGTGGTCAGCAAATATCTGTGTTTGAAAGGAATGCTTTAACCGCGCGCAGGGCAACGGCATAACGGCTGCGGAGCGTAGACTCCGCGGTGGAGAGGCGGCGGGCAATCTCAGCAAAGCTCAGCTCCTCCCAAATATGAAGGATGATGAGCTCTGCCTGATTCTGCGGCAGGCAGCGCACGGCGCGGCGCAGCTGTTGAGCACGCAGCTCGGCATCGGCAGATGCCATGCGGGGGTGGGCATCTGCGGCAGTGCCGGTAGTGTCGGCAAAGTATTGTTGCTCTGCCTCACGGCGGCGGTTGTGGCGGCGGTTCATGCGTATGGCATCGTGGCGAATGCAGCTCATGGAGTAGCGCAGCAGGTCCTGCTCCTCTGCGGGCAAACGCCCCTGCGCCACGGACTCCGTAACACGCTCTATTACACCGCTGAGCAGAATCTCCACATCGGCCTCTTCATTTGTTTGCAAGCGCGCATACGCCAACAGGCGGTGCATGGACACACGAAACCATGCGCGGCATTTCTCCCGCGCCTCATCTCCGGCCTTGTGTCTCCACCATCTCGGCATATCAGTTGCTTGTCACTTATGTTAAGGCAGCCCGCAGCACCATCCGCGAATTTTTTTTACATTTTTTTGTTCGTCTTACGGCTCCGTTACTTCAAACAAAGGGGCGTATGCCCCATGCTCCGGCAAAGAGGCCACGACAGGGTAAAACTTGGGGGCTAACTCGTGCTCACAGGTACCCGGCGGTATATCATCTGCATATACCGTTGCCGCGGGTGCCACTGCCGGATTTTCACAAATACCCATAAAATACGGCGTAACTTGCGGGTGTGCTGCACCAATGATGAATATAAACGGCTTATCGAGCGTGATGCTGAAATGATGCTCCACCATCCCACTATAAGCCCCCAGTGCGCCACCCCACATAACACTTACGGCAGAGAAGCCATCCTCATGCACTTCGATAGCATTTTTTTGCTTGAGGTGCGCCAAATACAGCCCTTGCTCATCCGTCAGCACAGAGAAATCCGCCTGCGGGGTGAAGAGCGTGCGCACCCCGAGCTTTTTGAGGTGTGGGGTTAAATCCACCTCTGCCGGGGGCAGGGAGAAGCGGGGTAACTTCACGTCCGTATAGCGAATATGGTATTGGTTACCCTCTTTATGCATGATGGGGCGAGCAAGCTCTTTGTAAATATGAGCCAGCAGCTCGGGGGTAAGTTTGGCAGCAAACTCACGCACATCTCCCCGGGGGCATATGGCAATAAAAGAGCCTGCACACTTGTTGTACGAAGCCTTTTTGTTGCTCATAATAACCAGCCGCACAGCCTGCCAATCCTCCCCCTCTGCATAGTGGTGGTCAGTAGAATCCTCGGCCACCATCATGGGCACCTTTACCACGGTGCCATCGGATCGGGTGAAAGGATAATTTGGCACGGTAGCCGTTTTATCGAATGTTTCAACCCAGCCCTCCACCATGCATAGAGCAGAGGCGAAGAACAGGCGGGTATCTGCACTCACGTCATCTGCCCCAATGGCGTTGGGTATCAAATGACGAGTTTTACGACTGAACCAAGCGTTGATTTTTTTCACGGCAGCCGCCGGCTTGGTAGCAAAGGGCACACGTATTATCGGTAATTTTTTCCCTTTCAGCTTAACGTCATCTGCCACAAAAAGAGCTAAGGCCGAGAGAGGATTCACGGCACTGTACTTATCCGGCGCGCTGTAGCGTAAATTACGGAGCTCGTCTTTCGTTTTACCGATAGTACATTGAGCCACATACGCCAATGAGGTCTCCATAATGTTCGGAGAATACAACACATTGCCCTTTTGCTCAGCACTTATCTCTTTAAAGATACTCAGCGACAATGGCTCCTCTGCCGCGAACAATCCACAGCAGGTGAAACAGGTTATAATAAAATGTTTGAGTTTCATCTCAATTCTTCTTTCTTAAAGTGTATCATCCTTTACATACACTTGTATATTTCCTCCGGCATCCGGCGCATTGTATAAAAGGAACTGAATTTCTTTTTTCATGAGCATTGTCAGTCTATATCTACCGTGCCCTCCTCTGCTTCTTCTTCCGCATTAATGGGTTCTATTATCACATCATCGGAAATAATGGCGGCGTCTTCCACATCCACCCAAAAAGCAAACTCATACACCTTACCATCACGGCGCAGGTGATAAATTATGACCCAATAGGAGCGGCCATTCCCGGACAATACATAAGCAGCGTCAAACTCCTCGTAATCCTCGGGCAGCACGGCACGAAACATATTTGTGTCGGGGTATACATCCGGCCCCAACACCCAGGCTGATTCTTCAGATAAGCCGGGGCCGCCTTTAGCAGTGGGGCACACGGCTGCCATGGCCTCCCGAATATGAGCCGTTACCTCTGCAATCAGCTCGGGGGAGGGCTCGCTTTTCGGCCCCACATCCACCCGCTCGGGGGCGGGGGGCTCAGGCTCTGTGGCAGCAGGTGCCGTGATTACCTCTTCATCCTCCTCCAACAGCCAGGGGGGGATTTCCCCATCTTCCACCTCTGCGGCATATGCGGCAGAGCAGCACATCAACAGCAAGATATTTTTCATTTTCATCAACTTATCGTAAATTTTCACAACCGAACAATCGACACTTGACAGCACGATACGGGAAGTACGTGGTATAAAATACCACATTAGATGCTATAAACACCGGCACCTCTACACCCCAAGCAGCCCAAGCCAAGGGGCGGGTCAAGGTATGCAGTGTACCGGTGTGATACGCCTCTGTCGTATAATAATACCCCGGCGAGCCATACCTGGCTTTCTTATCATACTCATACGGGTGTATAAATTTCACCGGTCGCACCGCGCAACGCTCTGCACGGGCATAATCAAAATCTTTAGCGGGTATATACATGGGAGCATCATCACCGGGCGGGGCAACGCGCCGCTGCAAAATATGCCACACATCCTGCTCCGTCAACCTGACAAGGTATGGTTGAGCCGGCACACGGGCTACGTACTCCTCCTCCGGCTCTGATATACGAACACCCTTGGTACTGTTCGTAATAGTCTCGTAATAAAACATGCGTGTGCTTACCGGTACAAAACGCAGGTATAGCTCCATGTAATAGGCATCCCCCACGCGGTACACCTTTAAATGGTGTGGTGTATCGGCATCGGCGTATGCGCTTACCCTGAAGTTATCTATATTGCTCACGGCTTCTTGTATACCGGGCAGCACACAACTGCTCTGCAGCATAACACTTACAGCAGAAATACCGAGCATAACTTTACGAACAATACCCATACCGCATGTTATACCACGCTGCACATGCCCATGCAACCTTTTTCTATCATCCACGGCACCACATTTTACCCGGCATTGTATACAAACGAATTGACACCGGCATAACAAATGTATACAATGGGGGCATGTTCAAGACCCCCTTACTTGCAGCCTGTGTGGCCGTTATGGTTGCCCCTGCATTCGCAACTATGGAATGGATGACGGACCTGGAGGCCGCCAAAACTAAAGCAGCCGCTGAAAACAAAGCCGTATTGGTGGACTTTACGGGGTCCGACTGGTGCGGCTGGTGCATCAAGCTCAGAAAAGAAGTATTTGACACCCCCGAGTTTGCGCAATACGCGGCAGATAAGTTCATACCGGTAGAAATTGACCTGCCCAACGATGCCTCTAAAATAGGCGGGCAGGCACAATTGGAGCGCAATCAGCAAATTTGCGACAGTTTCCGCATAGACGCCTTCCCCACCATCTTGGTGCTCACGCCGCAAGGGGATGTGGTCGGCGGTTTTTCCGGCGGAACCAATATGGCCGGAGCCACCCAAGCACTGAATGCCGCCTTGGCAAATGCCCAAAAGCTTAACGCCGCCGCCGGCTTGCAAGGCGCAGAAAAAGCCAAAGCCCTTATGGCTGTATACTCTGCCGTGCCGGAGGATCTGCGGGCGGCGGCAAGATCCTTAAAAGATGAGCTCATAGCCACAGATACCACCAATGTAACCGGCATTCAGGATGAAGTCAAAGCAGAGCAGCAACGCCAAGAGGTTCTGGCCAAGTTCCGTAACATTGATGAGGATGACTACGCTGCCGCCCTCTCACTGGTAGATGAGGCTATTGCCAACGCTCACCCGCAAAATGTGGAGTTCTTTAAAAATGCCAAAATTGAGATTCTTCAGCGCAAAATATACCTCACCATGAATGAGGCCAAAACCGTTGAAGACATTGAAGCCATTAAGCAAATGATGCTCAATGAACTGGTACCTGCCCTGCCCGAGGCCGACCGCGAGGAGGTAAAAGCCCAGATAGAGCTTGAGTTTGCAGACCCCCAAGCCATGCTCAAGCAACTGGAGGAAGGCACCGCCCCGGCTGAAACGAAGGAGGGCATAGATGAAGAAGAGCTCTACGCCGCCCTCGGGCTCACCGATGAAGATACGCAACAATTAAAAGAGCTGGAGGCCCGCATAGATGCCTGCGGTGAGGATATTGAGGCTATCATAAAAGAAATAGATACCGCCTTACCCCAAGCCTCCCCTGCACTGGTGAAGGTGCTTGCACCCCTTAAAGCCATGGTTGTTATGCACAAAGGGCAGCTCATGGTAGCCACGGCCAAAACGGAGGCAGACATCATCTCTGCCAAAAACTATATGCTGCAAGCCATTGAAAACCTGCCCGAGGAAGAGCGCACGCAGCTCCGCAATACCATCGAGCAACACTTTGCAGACCCGGCAGAGGTGCTGCGCCGCACTCAGGAGCCTGCCCCCCAAGCCTCAGAAGATTAAGAAAACACCATGGCAAACAAAAAAAGCAGCGGTTATAGGTGGTTCCAAGTACTGCGCTTTGTAGTACAGCTGGGATTTTGGGCTGCTGTCTTATTTGCAGCATTCAACACCAAAATTGTCAGCGAATGGATGTTTTACGCCGTCTTGCTGCTGGGTGTATTTTTCTGCGGTTGGGTATGCCCG
>SUVJ01000124.1 GCA_015062045.1 Akkermansiaceae bacterium | reverse complement strand
ACGGTATCACCGGGTTGCAGGGTGTCCACCAAATCAAAAACATAGCGGTCATTTTGGCCGGGGGTGGGTTTCTTGATATCCACCATCACCACAGAACCAACCTCTGCCTTATCATCACCGTATTTACCGGGTTTGGCATAGTGCTCATTAGACAGCACGGTAAAGTTGGCAACCTTGGTAGCGTGGTCGCACTTGTCGGGGCAATCTGCCGTCATGAATCGGCAGGGAATATCCGTATAGCCGTCAAAACGGGCAATCACAGTGTTGGTTGCCAGCAACTCTGCCTTTTCGGGCATGGGAGAGGCAAAAAGAGACGGTGCCATTGCGGCTAACATCATCGGGAGGAGCTTTTTCATACTCAGTATAGACACGTTGATTGTTATTTTTGTTCAATTATTGTGTTTTTTTGAAGCAAGCAGCAAAAGCCTCCTGCTCCAAAACCGTGCTGCGGCAATAACCGATAGCACGGAAAATCTGCTAATGCGCTGCGGAACTGTGTTAGCTGCGGCACCTCCACAGCACACCACCCCGGCACCCTGCGAAGGATGTAGGAGATAACTTTTTCATTCTCATCCGGGTCATACGTACAGGTGGAGTACAGAATATGCCCACCCTCTGCCACGCACTGCACGGCAGCCAGCATGATACCCTTTTGGCGTTTGGCATTGCCGTTGACCATTTGCGCGCCCAAGCACCCGGGGTTCTTGATTCCCTTGCACAGCAGGGATTGCCCGCTGCATGGGGCATCCACCAACAGTAAATCGAAAAGGCGCCCCTCTGCCGCCCACTGGTCAGGGCGCAGGCCCGTTACCTCGGTATTCGGCAGCCCGCACTGCTCTGCATTTTGGCGCAGAATACCGCGGCGGGCGGCATTCACCTCGTTGGCAGTGTGGTTTTGCGGCAAATAGCGAGCAGCCATCAGCATGGTTTTGCCACCGGGAGCAGCGCACAAATCCAAGCTGCTTGCGGGGGGCGGTACCTCCGACAACGCGGCAGATTCCCAGCAAGAGGATAAATCCAACGAGTAATATAAACCTGCGGCATAGTCGGGGTGCGCCGTGGGGCGTTCTCCCTCACACGGCACATACACTCGCGGTGGCAGCCAGCCCCAATCGGCTGTATCTTCACAGGCAAACGGGGGTACATAGTCCTGCGGGGCTTTGGGGCTGAGCACAATAGCCGAGCGAGAGGATGCCCCCGCCCGCATGGCCTGCACCAAATGCGCGGCGGCTACGGCATCCAGCTTCAGCCGCGCACAGAGCCGTTGCTCCGCCTTGCCGGGTTCTACCTCCATTACTCCTCGTGATTTGCCGTATTCAATGCCAAACGAGCAGCGCCTATGATACCGGCCTCGTTACTGAACATGGCAGGCAGTATCTTAATCTTGGCGTAATGGGGCGGGTACAACTGGGCCTTGAGATAACGGCGCACGGGCCCGAACAGGACATCCCCCGCCTTAGCCACACCACCACCGATGATGAAGGCCTCGGGGTTGAGGATGTAATGGCAATTCATCAGGCAGGTGGCCAATTTGCGGCCAATGTCATCCCACAGCGCCAGTGCCACAGGGTCCCCCGCCTTGGCGGCAAGCTCAATCTCCAACGGTCCGCACTCGGATAGCGCCTTGGGCTGCCCGGCAGCAGCATAAGCGGCCTGCGCCTCTGCCGTGATTTCACGGTGGCCGATGTAGTCCTCAATAGCCCCTTGGTTGCCGTAGTAGCCAATGCGGCCACGGTAATCAATGCTCATTTGCCCCAACTCACCCGCAGCGCTCAGGTGACCACGCACGAAATGCCCCCCCGCAATCACGCCCGAGCCAATGCCCGTGCCCAAGGTAAGGCACACCAAATCATTCATACCGCGGCCGGCACCCAGCTTCCACTCCGCATAAGCCATGCAGTTGGCATCATTATCCACCGCAGCGGGCAGTCCCGTGGCATCGCTCAGAATATCGCGTATATGGATATCGTACCACCCCGGCACATTGGTGAGGGAATCCACAATGCCCGCCTTATGGTCCACAAAGCCCGGCAAGCCCATGCCCACCGCCTTAACGCTCGGGTATTTTTCCATAATGGCACGCAGACGGCGTCCGATTTCCTCCACAATACAATCCGGGGAGGGGTAATCCGTGGTCTGCATGGGCTCTGCCTTGTACACAATATCCGTGCCCTGCACCACTGCAAACTTAATGGACGTACCGCCCATATCTACGCCGATAGAAAGCTCTTCTGTTGCCATACGCATGTAGTCTAGCATATTCCCCGCAACGGTAAAAGCAAAAAACTATACGTTGTATAATTATTTTGCACGCGCTTTTCCCCAAAAGGCCGCGGCATCCACCACACCACGCATATCCACATACCGCGTGCGCAACAAGCTGCTGTCCCGATGACCTGTTTCGTACTGTAAGGCTGCGTAATCGCGGAAGTAGCGTAAGTGGTAGCTGGCAAAGGTATGGCGCAGCACATCCGGCTGCCAAGCAGCAAAACCTGCCTGCTTACGCAATGCTCGCCAATGCTTCAACCATTGCGGCGGGCATACGCGCCCACCCTGTCGGCAGCGCTGCAATAAACGGAGCAAGGGCGGATGTATCGTTACCAGCCGCGCCCCGCCCGTTTTGCTGTGCTGTGGTAAAATACAAATGGCGCGCCCTGCCAAATCCACCTGTTCCCAAGTGAGGCGAGCTACCTCATGCGGGCGAATCCCTGCGTACAGCATCATACCCACGGCTGCCAAGCAGCAAGCCCCCTCGTATTGTTCGGCAGCTTGTAATAATCCCTCTATTTCCTGCGGCTTCAATACCTCAATTCGCTTCTCCACCACACGCGGGGGCTCTACCCTCGCCACAGGATTTTCACTACACCACCCACGCTTCATAGCCGTACTGAACACCCCGCTGAGCACCCGCCGCGCCTTCGCCCGTTGACTTGGCGTATCAAATGCCATCTCTATATATTCCGCACACTCTTGTGTTGTTATGGCTCGCACCCTCCGCTTCGCCAGCCCCCTGCACCGCTTTATGAACCGCCGCGTGATATACCGAAAATCACACAGCGTCCGAGCCCGCCGCCCGGCTCGCGCTTGCAACGCCTCCTCCACCGCTTTTTCAAACGTCACAGTCCTCTCCTGTTTCTTCATCTCTGCCATCCCTAATTCTATAATCTTTTTACCCCGTTTTAATGCCCTTCGCGCCGTAGTTTCGGAGGCGCGAACCTCGGCTTCGACAGAAAGGTTTTCATTCTG
The DNA here is from genome assembly GCA_015062045.1 of Akkermansiaceae bacterium. GTDB lineage: Bacteria > Verrucomicrobiota > Verrucomicrobiia > Verrucomicrobiales > Akkermansiaceae > Akkermansia. Next base: position 469 of record SUVJ01000124.1, on the reverse strand, counting down.
TCGAAGCCGGGTACCTCCCGCCTCCAACACCGCCTTTGCCATCAGCGCAGCTTCCACTATGTTAACCCCTGTCCCCCTCAATATGCTCAATGCCACCTGCTCTTCTTCTCGTTGCGTATTCATAAGACGATAGTCAAGCAGAAAACTCAGTTGATATCAAAATAATTTGCTTTTCCGCTGTCACTTTTCACTAATAGCATGGCGTGAAAATAACTCGTTTAATTCCATGCATTTATATAGGATAAAATACGGCTTATGAATACGTAGAATAACCCTATAGGTTGCAGGCATGGACTCGCTCTTCTCAAAATTTTCGATTCAAACCTTTCTTCGCCAGTTTTTCGGCACTGCGTCAAAAAAGTCGCGGAATGACGGACTGAGGCGCGCCAACCATCAAGAGTTGTGGTAATATGTGGTTGGAATGAACATTATACCAGCTCTTGAAATGAAAGGCTGGCGCACCTCTGCG
>SUVJ01000035.1 GCA_015062045.1 Akkermansiaceae bacterium | reverse complement strand
TTGACAATGCAGCCCATGATGGCGATTTTAACGCCCTTGAGGTGGCCGGTAGCGGCACGGATGCGGGCGGCGGCCTCTTGGATATTGTAGTGAGTGCGACCACAGGAGGGGCAAGAGACATACTCTGTCTTGCTGAGGCGCACACCGGCAGCTTGCAGGATATTGAAGCCCAGGTAGGCTGCCTTTTTGGGGTCTTGCTCCAAGCGCACCAGTATGGCATTGCCGATACCGTCGCACAGCAGGGAGCCGATGTTGACACCGCCTGCCATGGGGGCACTGAGGGCACCTGCCCCGCCCAAGGTATCTTTGAGCAAAATGCTGTGGCGGGTGGGTATAACGGCCGCCAGCAGGCGAAACGCCTGCACCACGGGCATCTCCACACCATCCTTCACAGTAACGAGTGTGGCGGGGGCATCTGCCAGGGCGGCCACATCATCCGCGCTGCGCGGGTCTACCTCCACAGCGGCGCAATCCTCATATGCCAGCTCGGGCATAAAGTCTTTCATCTTCTCCGGGGAGAGTGCCTCGCAAGCGGCTTTGGGCAGCACCACACGCACAGGCTCATTCCACCCCAGCGTCATCTCACCGCGCTTAATAACATCTGCCTTGCGCTTGGTGAACACATAGGGATCAAACGGGGCAGCGGGCTCGGCAGCAAGCTCGGTTTGCGGGTGGGCAACCCCGGGTTGATAGGGGGCGGCCAACTCAAAGCCGGGGGCAACCTCAAACACGGGGTCCTCGGTAAGGGAGACTCGCAGGGTATCACCAATGCCATCCGCCAACAAGGAGCCAATGCCCGTGGCGCTCTTAATGCGGGCGTCCTCGCCCTCACCGGCCTCCGTAACGCCCAAGTGAATGGGGTAATTCCAATCTGCGCCTTCCTCTGCCAAGCGGCGCACCAACAGGCGGTAGGCCTGAATCATCACCTTAACATTGGAGGATTTCATGGAGAAGACAAGCCGGTGGTAATTGAGGTCTCTTGCCACGCGGGCAAACTCCAGCGCACTCTCCACCATACCCTCGGGCGTGTCACCATAGCGGTTGAGGATGCGGTCTGAGAGCGAGCCGTGGTTAGCCCCCAAGCGCATGGCGCGGCCGTGCTCTTTGCAGAACAGCACCAGCGGCGTAAAAGCCTTGCGCACGCGCTCCAGCTCTTCCTCGTACTCAAAATCCGTATAATCGCGCTCCAGGAACTTCTTTTTATCCACAAAGTTACCGGGGTTCACGCGAATTTTCTCCACCCATTTGGCGGCCTCCATGGCGGCATCGGGCTTAAAGTGAATATCTGCCACCAGCGGCACTTGGCAACCGGCAGCACGCAGCTCACGAGCAATGTTCTCCAGATTCGCGGCATACACCTTGGTTTGGGCGGTAAGGCGAATAATCTCACACCCGGCCTCTGCCAAGGCAAGAGACTCGCGCACGCAACCGGCGGTATCCAAGGTATCGCTGGTCAACATAGATTGGATGCGGATGGGGTTTTGCCCACCCAAGCCCAAATTACCGACTTGAACCTCACGCGTGCAGCGACGCGTGTACTGATAAAGACTCGGACAATGCAACAGTGTGCTCATGCCGATATGATAAGCCCTGACGCGCGAATTTTCAAGTCAGAATGCACAGCAACAGCGTTTTAATGTTGACTTTTTTATAAAAAGAGCCTACAGTAACGCGCACATAAAGAGCATACGCCCACCCATAAGAATCCATGATACGCCATCTTTCCATACTCAGCCTCTGCGCAGCCGGCCTCAGCTCCTGTATCATTGCGCCCAAAAACCTTGTGCCCGATATGCCGCACAATGCCATGTGGCGCCAGCGTGCCCAACAGGAGGCCATGGCTGCCCGTGTTCACCTGCCCGCTGCACAGCAGGCAAACACCCCCTTAACCCCCACGGCTACTCCCGTTCAGCCCGAGCCCATAGCGCAGTCTCCCGTTCAACCTACAACGGTTACCCCCAAACCCGTAGCGGTTACCCCCAAGCCGGTAACGCCCGTGGCTAAACCTGCCGCCAAACCGGCAGGCACCCGCATCACCCAAGCACCTGCCGCCAAGCCCACGGAGACAGCCCCCAAGCCCGTGGCTGTATCGCCCACGCCCGTAACCCCCACCCCGGTGGCCGCTACCCCGCAACCCGTGCCCACCAACCCGGCTGTTACCCCTACCGTGCCCACCCCCGCCCCGGCGATTACCTCCAAGGCAGACTTAAAGAGCATCACCAATAAAAACGGTGTTATCCCCTACGCCAAGCGCGTGCCGGGGGATCCCACCCGTGTGTACAACCCGTTGGCACCGGATTTAACGATACGCACCGTAAACCCCACCACCGGCAAGCCCCTGCCCAAGGATACCATCCTTAAGGTAAGCGGCACCGAGTTCATGTTCAAAGTGCCCTGAAGCCCCCTTTTTTAACCACCATGAGCGAGCTACCATTCCGCAGCGTCACGATTCTGGGTCCGGGCCTGTTAGGCGGGTCCATAGCACTTGCCGTGAGGCAAGCCATGTCGAAGTGTGAGCTGCGCCTGTGGGCTCGCAGAGAGCAACCGCTGCAACTGGCACAATCCTTAGGCATTGAGCACACATATACAGATGCCCGTAAGGCCTGTGAAGGCGCAGAGCTCATCATACTAGCCACCCCCATCGGCGCGTTTGAGGAGCTGTCTCGCAGCGTATTACCCGCCATCAGCAAAACAGCCTTAGTGACGGATGTGGGCTCCGTAAAAGCCTATGTTCACCGCACCACAGGTGCATTGTTGACAGACCGCGGCAGGCAGTTCATAGGCTCTCACCCCATGGCCGGTACAGAAAAGCAAGGGCTGCAAAACGCCTTTGCCGAGCTGCTGCAAAACGCAACCGTTGTGCTTACCAACCCCCATGGCGTGGCCAAGGAGTATGAGGCAAGGCTGGAGCTTTTCTGGCAACAACTGGGCTGCCATACCTACTGCATGGACCCCGCGAACCATGACCGCACCGTGGCTCGCATCTCCCACATGCCGCACATTGTGGCAGGTTTGGCTGCCCGCAATGCCACGGTGGGAGACACCCGCTTGGCAGACCTGCAACGTTTGGCCTCCACCGGCTACCGAGACACCACCCGCGTGAGCTCCGGCTCCTCTGCCATGTGGGCAGATATATTGTGGGAGAACGATGTAGCCGTGCGAGAGATATTGCACCGCTGCGTGGACGACCTGCACCGCCTGGTCACCCTGCTGGAGAACCAAGACAAACCCGGCGTACGCGCCTGGTTGAATGAAGCCAAAGGCACGCGTGAGCTTATTCTGAAAATCTCTGTTAACAACCCAACAAACTGAACACTATGTTTATCTTTACCGTACCTCAAAATCACTGCGCCGTCATTGAAATGTTCGGCAAGCCCGTATCCGTTAAAAAGAGCGGTTTGAACTTCTACATACCCTTCCTGCAAAAAATAAAGCGTGTAGACTGGATGCAAACCCACACGGACGGCAAGTACATTCAGCTCTCTGAGCAGTTGCTGGACACCGCCCCGCGCTCTTGCGTAACCAAGGACAACGCCACGCTCGATGTCTCCTGCATCATCCGCTGGCGTATTACGGATGCCAAGCAGGCCCTTTACGAGGTAGAGAACCTGCACCGCGCTATTTTGGAGCTGGTGCTCAATGAGCTGCGCGCCCTGATCGGCAACCGCAATTTGGATGAGTTGCTCAGCTCCCGCGCCCAGCTTTCGGAGAAAGTGGTGCAAGCCATCTCCGGCACCACGGCTCGCTGGGGTATCAGCGTCAACTCTGTTGAGATTCAGGAGCTTTCTGCTGACTCCAAGACGCAGGATGCCATGCTCAAACAAATGGAGGCAGAGCGTGTAAGCCGAGCCATTGCCTTGGAGGCAGAGGGTAAGAGCCGTGCCATTCGCCTTAATGCAGAGGCTGAGAAAGACGCCGCCATTATGCGAGCAGAGGCCACCAAGGCCGCCATGCAGCTCATTGCAGAGGCAGAGGCCGAATACGTGGCCAAGCTTGCCCAAACCATCGGCGCAGAGGGTGCCACCAAGGCCCTGCTCAACCGTCAGGCGCTCGACAGCTACAAGACCATCACCGCCAACCCGTCTGACAAGGTATTTTTGCCTGCTAACGTGCCGGCCATGGTCAACATTAAGGACTGATTCCGCACCATGAGCCCCATGCTTGCAGATTTTCTTTGGGTGAGCAACGGCGAGTTTCTGCATTGGATGCTCGCCGTCTCCCTCACCCTGTTGGTGGTAGATATCTTTATCAACACAGATATTCTCACCCTGTTAGCCATGGGGTTGTTTGCCGCCTGGGGCATTTTATGCGTGGCACCGCCTGCCCAATGGGGGGTGCTCACGTTCATTCTTTTTATTCTGCTGTGGGCGGGGCTGTATTACGGCTTGTGGCGCAAGCTCATATCCCCCATTGTCAACGGCTATGTGCGCAAACGCGCGCCCGAGGATGACTTGGGCACCATACTCTGCGGCAAAACCGGCACCGTTTGCGGGGAGCCCGGCAGCTACTGCATCAAAGTGGGAGACCAGCTTTTCCCCATTGCAGAGGAATACCATGGCACCCTGCAAGAGGGCGAGCGCGTGCGCATTACCCGCTTTGCAGAGGGTGTTGCCCACATTGAAACAATATGAAACTTGCCCGACTCAACACCGAGGGGGAGCTCTTTTACTCCATACAGGGGGAAGGTGCCCGCGCCGGCAGCCCCGCCGTTTTCGTGCGCTTAGCCGGCTGCAATTTGCACTGCCGTTGGTGTGATACCAAATACAGTTGGGCGCAAGGGGCAGATGTATCGGAGGCAGAGCTGGCAGCCCGTATCCTCAGCTATAGCAGCCCCGGGCTGGTCATTACCGGCGGGGAGCCACTCTTGCAGGCCCCCGCTATAGAAAAACTGTTGGCACGCTTGCCGAACTCTCTTTTTGTGGAGGTGGAAACCAACGGCACCATCGCCCCTACCCCGGCTTTAGCGGCTCGTGTCAACCAATGGAATGTTTCCCCAAAACTGGCGCATTCCGGCAACTCCACCCCCACCTTGTGCGCCCAAGTGCTCAAAGACTTTGTAGCCACCGGGCACGCCTGGTTCAAGTTTGTGGTACAGGGGGAGGAGGATTGGCCCGCCATTGCCGCCCTTTGCCTGCCGCAAGAGCGCATCATTTTAATGCCCTGCGCCACCACCCGAGAACAATTGGCAACAGCTCGCCCCGCCGTGGTTGATATGTGCCTGCGCCACCGTGTGCGTTTCGGCGACCGCTTGCATGTTGCCCTGTGGGGTGATAAAAAGGGAGTGTAGGGAAGTACGAAATACGAAGTACGAAATACGAGGTGCGAGATAGAAGGTATGAAGTAAATGGTTGTAGTGAGGGGACTCCGGTTCCACCCGCTTGCCATGCGCCGGGATGGCAGCCCATGCAAGGCAAAACACTGTTATTAACATATTTATTTTCTTGTAAACGCCCGTTTTTTCTTGCTTTTAAACGCAGAATATGGTAATAGGAGGATGTTATGAAAAAGCTCCTTTCTACCATGACATTATTGGGCGCCCTCAGCGGCGCGGCCTCTGCGCTCCCGTACTACACGGCGGTACCCGCCGGTGGTGAGCTGACCCCGTATGATGCACAGCCCGTATATTCCATTGATGCCCTCTACACCATTGGTGCCGGGGATGCGGACCTTGACATGTGGGGTGTACGCGGCAGCTTCAACCTGTACAGCAGCGGTGAGGCCACCTTCCGCCACCAGGCAAGCATCAACATCTCCCCGCAGTGGGGTGATGCGAACGGAGCGGACTTCTTTGCCCTGCCCCTTACGGCCGGGTATGATATTAACATCGAGCTGACGGATGACGTGCTCTTCTACATGGGGGCACAAGCCGGTTACGCTTGGTGGAATGCCGAGGACGCTTTGGGGGATGTAAATGAGGGCGGTTTCATCTGGTCCGTGGGCGCAGGTCTCAAGTTCCAATGCTCGGACGACGTCTACATTCGCACCGGTTATGAGTTCAGCCGCACGTATTTGGGTGGTGAGATTGATGACATTTACGGTGGTCACACCATTATGGTTGGTGTGGGTGTCACCTTCTGATTTCATTCAAACTGCGGTGGTGTAAATGCCACCGCAGTTTTTTTGTCGTCAGATTTTGCAGATTTATGCTTGCATTAGAGCAGGCTCTAGGATAGAATACAGATGTTATGAACAGACTCGCAGGAAAAACTGCTATAGTGACAGGCGCCGGTCGCGGTATCGGCAATGCGGTAGCCCGCCGATTTGCAGAGGAGGGAGCCAAGGTGATACTCATCTCCCGCAACCCGGCCTCCTGTGGAGGCGCGGCGGATGCCATTAACGCAGACCACCCGGGCAGCTGCAAGGCCTACCCGTGTGACGTGGCAGACTCTGCTGCGGTAGAGGCCTGTGTTAAGGAGATTTTGGCCGAGTACCCCACGGTGGACATATTGGTGAACAACGCCGGCATAACCAAAGACACCCTGCTGATGCGCATGAAAGAGGCCGATTGGGATGCCGTGATGGACACCAACCTCAAGAGCGTGTTCCTCTTTGTTAAAGCCCTGCAACGCACGCTCATGAAGAGCGGTGCAGGCCGCATTATCAACATGAGCTCCATTGTGGGCCTTTCCGGCAACTTGGGGCAGGCCAATTACTCTGCCTCCAAAGCAGGTGTTATCGGGTTCACCAAGTCCATGGCTCAAGAGCTTGCCAGCCGCAAAGTAACCTGCAACGCCATTGCCCCCGGCTTTATTGCCACGGAGATGACGGATGCCATACCCGAGGCCGCGCGTGAGGCTCTGCTCTCCCGCATTCCGCTGCGAGACATGGGCAAGCCCGAGGATATTGCCAACTGCGCCCTCTTCCTCGCCTCCGACGAGGCCCGCTACATTACCGGCCAGGTGCTGGTGTGCGACGGCGGCATGTGCATGTAATGCCCATTTATTTATATGTCGTAGGGAGGGACTTGAGTCCCTCCTTTTTTTCGCGAATTAAATTTAAAAAACAGGCGGTGCCGGTAAAAGCACCGCCTGTTTTTTATGAGGAATATGTAAGCTTTAGCTGCGGATGTTGAGAGCTTCCTCCGCCAAGAGCTTGCAACCACGCAAGTCGAGCTTACCGGTGGCCAGCACGGGGATGGCTTCTACCGGCACCAAATACTTGGGAGCCCAAAGGGTGGGCATGGCCATATCTGCCAGCATGGTGCGAATGGAGGAGAGAATCTCCTTTTCCTCAGAGGAGCGCTGATGCTGCGGCAAGGCAGAGAGCAGAACCAGAGCCTCGCCCTTCTGGGCATCGCTCACACCGGTGATGGCAATTTGCACACCATCCTCAGCACTCAGCTCAAAGCCCTTGCACAGGGCAAGCTCCACACCCTCGTGCGGCACCATCTCACCACCAATCTTGCAGAAGCGGGAGAGACGGCCACCCAGGGTGATAAAGCCGTTGAGGTCCACACTGCCGATATCGCCCGTCTTGAACCAACCATCGCGGAAAATCTCCTTGTTGAGTTCCTCACGGCCGATATAGCCACTGAATACGTTGGCACCCTTAAACCAAATCATACCGCGCTCGGTAAGGGGCAGCTCCTTCGTGTCGTCATCTACATCTGTAATGCGGATGGCAATGCCGGGCAGCATGGCACCCACACCGGGGCGTACCGTGCCCGGGATAAAGAACTTGGAGCCCTTAACAGGGGCAGCATTCGGCATATTGGCAGCGATAACGGGAGAGGTTTCGGTAAGGCCATAGCCCTCCAGCGGGTAAACGCCGCACTTGTCGATAAACTCCTGCTCCAAATCGGGCTGCAGCTTCTCTGCGCCGAGCACGAAGTAACGCACACTCTTGAAGGTATCGGCATCTGCACGGCGCAACATGGCACGGCCGAAGGTGGGCGTAGCGCACACGAGGTTGAGCTGATGCTTGACAATAAGTTCGTTGAGCGTACGGGCATCCGTGGGGTTGGGGTAAGAGCATACCATACACCCGGTCAGCAAGGGCAGCATCATGGTTACTGTCATGCCAAAGCTGTGGAAGATGGGCAAGCTGGCCAAGAAGCGGCAATCCGTAAGGTCCAGACGGCAAGCGCACTGGGCGGCGTTGGCCAACACCATACGGTGTGTCAGTACCACCCCCTTGGGCTCACCGCTGGAGCCGGAGGTAAAGAGCATGACAGCCTCGTCATTACCCTTGCGGGCATCTGTCTTGAACATGTTGCAGATAAGTGCCGCAGGGGCCATCTTTGCCGTAAGCACGTTGGAGATGAGGGTGAGCTTGGAGGTCTTACCCAGCAAATCCTCCACCAAAATAAGCTGCTCTTTGGGCGGCCAGGGGAACTGCGGCAGCTTCTGCATGAACTTGCGAGCCGTAATGAAAGTCTTGAGCCCGGCTTGGCGCACGGTGCTTTCAAAAGCGGCGGCAGAAGATGCGTAGTTAATCATCACCGGGGTGATACCGGCCAGCAAGCAGCTCAGCGTAGCAATCACACCACCTGCACCGGGGGGCAGAATGATGCCGATGCGCTTGTCATCACGCTTGCGCAGCATTTTGGCAACGGCCATGCTCACACCCAAGGCTTTGAAGTTGGGCAATGCGCTGCCGGTCATGCCATCCACTACCTCTACCTTGGGGTTGGCTTTCATGGCCTTTACCAAGTTGGTGGTCAGGGAGGTATCCAAGAAAGGCTGGGCGGCAAACAGCTCTGCGCCCTTCTCCAGCCATACGGCCATCAAGCGTTCACCCGTTTGCGGGCCTGCGGCCAGCTTGGGAAGAATGCAGAACTCCTCATGGCAATCGGGGTCCTCACGCTCACGATACAACGTGGTGATGGTGTTGCCATAGTGCCCCAAGAACAGAGGAATGGGGGAGATATGCAGGCTACCCACATGACGCAGGAAGGGAGAGGGCACATCACTGTAGGTACCACGGAACTTGGCTACCTGCCCCGGCAAAAACACCACGCTCACCCCGGCATTCAAATGCCCCAATATCTGCTCACGCACGGCGCGAGAGGTGGTGTGGCGAAAATCAAAGTACTCAATCTCTACGGATTTGGATTTGAGAAAATCCATAATCTCGTCCGAGGGCGGGAACGTGGGATCCACCAAGTAGCACACCTTGCCGTCCAGCAGGTGGTGCAATGCCCTGCCCGCCTCAATGCTGATGCGGTTGGGCATGTAGAAGCCCGGCGTTACGATGTTTTCTTTTCCGTGTACAATAAGACCGGCCATATTCGTTTTTGTTGTGTAAGTAAGTTGTTCTGTATGCATAAGAGCCGCCCCACGGGTTTGTCCCCCGACGTGGGCGGCTCCTGCCTGCGCATTCAGGAGCTGTATTATATTATACCAGCTCTTTTGCGTTTTGCCAGATAAAAATCCGGCTTTTTATCAGAATGTGTAGGTGGCACTGATACCGAACACCACGCCGAAGTTGCGGAACGGAACCATGGTGGAATTATCGGTATAATAACGGAACTCAGAGCCCTTATTGGCCTTGATACCGCCCTTGCCCAACCAGTTGAAGCTGACGGAGGGGGTAAGGATGAAGTTATCCTTCACGAACCAGGGGGTGGAGAGCTTAATCCAGAATGCCTGAGAACCGTTGGAGCATGCATTGTAGGGATCTGCAAAGTAGTCTGCCGTAGCGCTCATGGCCAAGGTTACAACACCCAGCACAGAACCCTCGGTTGCAGGCTTCACGTTGGGGTTAAGCGGGAACTTACCGGTGATGTACGGCTCGAACCACCAGCCCTGAATACCTTGGAAGGAGAGGCTGGTCTTAACACCGGCACTCAACCAGGGCATGCTGCGCGGGGTCCACTCGGGGGCGATGAATACCTCATTCACCACAGAAGCACCCTGATCACGATAGTGCTTGGCCATTACACCCAGCAAACCACCGTGTACAAAGCTGTGACCGAATGCGATGTTCCAGTTCTCGCGGGTGTACTTAGCCTCGGTGATAAGTGTAAACTGGTTCTCAATGTTAGCCTGCTTGATGGGCTTGCCGGCCTTGCGGATAGCGTCAGAAGGAAGCTTCGTGGCAGGAGAACCCGGGTAGAGACCATCGGCGGGCACGTTCACCATAACACCGGAAGCCATGTTGGGGTTACCATACAGCTTGTGACCGGACGTAGGCACATGGTAAGCGATGGTGTGGCCAAGGGACCACAGCTTGCTGCGTTTGCCGATGTCGTAGTTGAACTTAGCAGCAGCATACAATACGCTGTCACCCTCTGCAACGGAGTGAGATACTACATAGCCACGGCCGGTATAGTTGGTTTCATAGCCTACGGTAAGGCTGCCGGAAAGACGCTTAGCGGAGAGAGCGGGCTCATTGGCAAGCGGATCCACCGTGGTGGCAGGAGTGTCGGCAATGGCCGGAGCAGCAAACAGGGCTGCAAGCAGTAGATTACGTACTTTCATGTTTCGTGTGTTTGTTGTGGATTGTTTCCTCACTTAGCATTCTATTTTACCTTATAAAATAGAGTGCACTCTAAGTTTTGGTGAGATTATTGTAACAATTAGGTAGAGCCATGTCAAGAATTTAAAACAATTAATCAGAAAATGGGGTAAAAAAGGGGCAAAAAAGCCGTTTACGCTAAGGCAAACGGCTATTTGGGATGGGGATAATAGTTAAGTTAATCTGAATTTCTCACGCGAGAGCGCGGGGAAAGCACAATGGGCACACCCGCCGCTTTAATGCGAGAGCGGATGGTATTGCGCAGGTAAGCGGCGTAGCTATCGGTAAGCAGGCGTTTATCGTTCACGAAAAGCACATAGGTAGGCACGGGGATGGTGGTGTACTTTTCATTAACGGCAGTTGTGGCATAAAAAAGCTTAAGGCGTTTTTTAAGCACGCGGTGCTGGCCGGGGGGATTCATCTCCATAGCGCGTTGAAGCAGGCGGTTGAGCTCACCCGTGCCGGGCATGTTGAGAGCTTCCTCGCGCACGCGCGCAATAGATTTAAAGATGGCGGGCATACCCTCCCCCAACTTGGCAGAGACAATGGCAATGGGCGCGTAGTCCAGGAAGAAGAGGTTCTCCTTAATATGCTCCTTAACGGCATCTTTACGGGCAGAGAGGGGGGCATCCGGGCAATAGAGGTCAAACTTATTGACGATAATAATGCAGGGCTTGCTCTCTTTGGCGATGATGGAGCCGATGCGGCGATCCTGCTGGGTAACACCTGCTGCCATGTCGATAACCAGTAGGCAAATGTCCGAACGGCGGATGGCTTTTTCGCTGCGCATGGCAGAGAACACCTCTACCGAGGTATCTCGCTTGGAGCGCGGGCGCATGCCGGCCGTGTCAATCAACACATAGGGCTGGTCATCGCGCGTGTAAGGAATATCAATGGCGTCTCGCGTGGTGCCGGCAACATCTGATACAATGGTGCGCTTATCGTTCAGAATAGCATTCACCAAGGAGGATTTACCGGCATTGGGGCGGCCTACAATAGCCACACGAATGGGGGAGTCGGCGGATACCTCCTCGCGGTCGGGCTCTTCCTCGGGGGTGGCGGTGGGGTCTGCCTCTGCCTTAATGGGGGTGGCACCCAAGGCTTTGAGTTGGCGGTTGAGTTTATCTGCCAAGGTAGCAAAACCACGGCCATGAGCGGCAGAGGTGAACACATAGTCAGAGAACCCCAACTCTGCAAACTCGCCCAAGTTGAGCTCCTGTTTCTCGGTATCGGCCTTATTGAGCACCAGCAGCACGGGCACCTCGCTCTTATGCAGGCGCGTGGCAATGGTCTTATCGATGGGGGTGAGGTGGTCTCGGCAATCGCACACGAACATGATGAGGTCTGCAGCGGCCAAGGCAATATCAGCCTCACGCTGCACTTGGGTGGCAAAGCCATCATCAAGCGTAGAGCCGATACCGCCGGTATCTACCACCAGCGCATCGTAATCCGTAATACGGCAAGGGGCACTGAGGCGGTCTCGGGTAACACCGGGTTGGTCATGCACAATGGCAATACGGCGGGCTACCATCCTGTTAAAAATGGCAGATTTACCCACATTGGGGCGCCCTACTATAGCAATGGTGGGAGAAGACATGAGATTTTTCGCAAGGTTATAATATGATATCAGCGGTCTGCCGTGGTGTGGATTCCCGGCAAGTCATCCGGGGTCTTCTTCTTGGCAGGTGTAAGGCCTATGGATCTGATGGAGCCCCCGGCCGTAATGAGATCCACCGGGCCACCGGTGCGCTGCAACACTTGGTAGCTGCGGCGGGAGCCATCCGGTCCCATCACGGAGTAGGTAAAATACGTGGGGGTGGACTGGCAGAGCACGTGTAAGTTCTGCTTGCGGTCCATCATGACACGCGGGGCCATAAAGTTGAGGTATTGCCCCATGTAGCAGGCACCCACCACGGCGCCGGAGTCTGCATTGACCACTTGGCCGAAGAGGCAGTCCTTATCGCCTGCGCGCATGATTTTTACATTCATCTTGAGGCGTTTGCCGCCGGATTGAATGGCAAAAGATTTAACACTACCACCATTTACCAAGGTAAAGGAGGCGCGGTTAGAGCTATAGGTGCTCTGCATGTCGGGCATGCGCACGGTGGCAACAATCTTGTAGCTGCCCACAGAATTAAAATAGAAATAGGGGCGCAGGTTAACGCGCACCTCGTGGGCGGAGCCGGGGTTTACCACAATCTTCTTGAAAGACGGAATGGCCTTGGGAGCCAGCGGTTGGGAGGACCCGCTGCGAGTCAGGGTAAAATGCAACCATTGGCGGTCGGGCGTGTTGTCGAGCACCAAGGCCGTGTCGGTATGATTGGTGATTTTAAGTCTCACCACCACACCTTCACCCAGCAAAAACTCGCTGCGTTCCGGGTGAATGCGCACGTCTACCTGTGCAGTAGCGTGTCCGGCTGCCAACAGGCAGAGAACCATCATGATAAGGCTGAGTATGTGTTTCATATCTGTATTGTTGGGTTAATAGGTAAGGGGGTCAGGGGTGCACCAGGCGGAACCCGTACATGGTGTTGCGGGTGGAGCGATCCGGCTCCGGCAGGGGCGGGGCGTCTGCATCCGGGGCTAAAAGGATAGCGCCGGCTCGGTAAATATCAGTCTGAGGGCTCAGGTCTGTCGTCCACTCATAGGTGCTGCGCTCTGCCCCGCCCTCTGCCGTGGCGGCATACAAAAGGCCGGCAGAGGGGAGCTCCGCCTCGCGGTAGCGGGCATACACCAAGGCATCCCAGTAAGAGACACCCACCACGGGGGAGTCCAAGCTGAGGGTTTTACCCTTGTACTCCTTGCCCTGAGTTGCGGCTTCCCACTGGGCATCCCAGTCTGCCGGGCGGCGGGTAGACCCATCGGACGGCACACCATCCACCAGGCGGCGGCGTTGGTCGCGGTTGAGTTTTTGGGCATCCTCAAACACCAATAAAAATTCTCTGTACTCACGTATGCTGACAGGGCGCACATCTACATGCACCACCTCTTTACCACGACGGCAGGTAATGGTGGAGCCATCATTAGCGGGCAAAGTATCCCCCACGGACGGGGCCAAGCACACACCGGCAATAGCAGCAACCACCGCCACAGCCACCCCGATACCGCCAATGATAAGGGAGCGCACCAACTTACGCCGGTTGCGTTTGGATTGGCGCACCACTGCCCCACGGGTAACACCGCTGAGGCCGCTCACCTGCTCCTTCTTAATCTGCGGGGCGAGCTGCTCGCGCACCAGCGCAGCGGTATCTGCCAGGGCGGACCACTCCAGCAGGGCACCCTCGTAGCCATTGAGCATCCAATCCACCAAGGTGGCAACACGGCTTTGCCCCGGGGTACCCGGCTTGGGCAAATGGGGCAACAGAGCCAAGGCTAAAGATTGCTGCTGCACGGGTACCAGCTCGGGCGAATGTTCACCCGTTTGCACGGGGGAGAGGAAGCTCACGCAGTCATCCTTCCGCATGTAAATATCATGCTCTGCCAAGCCACCGGCAGCCACGTTGCGGGCAGCGGCATCCTGATACAAGGCGGCGGCAGCCTCCACAATCACACACACCTGCGTGGCCGTGAGGCTCCCTTTATCCCGCGCAATGCGGGCTATATTGCGCCCCTCGGGGCGCTCTTGGGTCAGATACCAAATGTCATCCGACACCATGGACTCAAACACCTGCGTAACATACGGCAAAGACACCGCCACACGCGCACGGGCAGATGCCAAAAAGGTCTGTACCGCCTCATGGTCGGAGGCGGGCGGCAGCACCTCTACCACCACACCACGCTCTACATGGCTTTGGGTGGCCAAATACAAAGCAGCCTCCCCACGGTTGCCGATATGGCGAGTGAGGGTATACACGCCCAAGCGGGTGGGCAGATTCTGAAAATCGGGGCTATTCATCTGCGGTATCGGTTTGCTCGGGGGTGGAGGGGTCTATTTCTTCAATAAACTCCGCAAAGGGTGTGGCAGCCTCCGTTTCCGTATTATCGGCAGGCTCCTCCGTTGTCGTTTCAGGTAAATTCGGCAAGGCGGGCAGCTCTCCGGACTCCGGCAAGGCCAAGCCGTCATCCGGCAACAAAGAGGCAGGTGCCGTGTGCTTACGGGTGGCTTCTCTGGCGTTAATGAGCTGCTCATGCAAAATCAGTGCGCTGGGGTTGCTGATACAGTCTATGGGCTCGCCCTTGTAAAAGAACTTAGCGGTAAAACCGTAATAGGTCATCTCGCCATAGGCATCTTTCTCCTCTCGGGTCAGCGGTGGCAAGTTGTAGGAGATGAGGATGTTCTCCTCGTTATCGCTCCAATCCTGGGTCTCATTCTCCCACATAACGGCGGGGTCCGTGGGGGAGTAGCGGATCTTGCGGTCATTCACCAGCACAAAGAATTGGATGTGGATGAAAATGTCCTGCGGGGATAAATCGGTCTCCGGTGCCACGAGAATGGGTAAACGCATGCTCACGCGTTCCCCGCTCTCAGGGTCCGTGGTGTGGCTGTGGGTGTAGGGGCCGAAGGATACCTTACCACGCAGGTCGGACGGCTGCTCGAAGCCGTGTTTCAAGCGGCGGGAGGCACGGTCAAAATAAGCACCGGCACTGCTGCGCATGTTGAACACGCGGGTGTAATACTCACGCGCTTTCTCCGGGTTCAACAACTTATCATACGCCATGCCGTAGTAGTACAGCAAGGCGGGGTGATCTGCGGAGATGAGGGAGGCCTCCTCAAAACTGAGGATACAACGGCGCATGTCTCCCTTTACCAAAGCGGCGATACCTTGGCGAATCAGGCGGTCCAAATCCTCGGCATCCTCTGCCTTGAGGCGGGCTTTGGCCTCTTTGTCTTCGGGTGTGTCGCTTTCTGTGGTATCTGCCACGGCATCCGCATGCTCAATCACCACCCCGGTTTCCTCATACACCAGGGTGCCGTAATCTGCCGCGCGCAGGGGGGGCGGCGCATTATGGTCCGTTACTTCCGCCTCACTCGGGTCCTCCTGCTCCGGCAAGGATACAGCGGCACCGGGGTTACCGCCCAAGCCGGCAGACCCGGATAACGTACCCACAAAATCCACCGCTTGAGTCAAGGCTTTATCCAGCTGGGCGGCACGGCGCTCCGCCGCCACGGTTTGCAGGCGAGACAGCTCCAGCTCGCGGCGCAGGGCCTCATTCTCCTCCGGCGGAGAGAGCGTATACAGCCGCTGCACTACACCGAACATCAACAGCACCAATTGCAACACCAACAGCCCGCCCAACACGGGCAGCACAAAGCGACGAGAGCACAAGCCCCTTGCCGCCAAGCAGATAAACTGCTGCGGGGACTTATAGAGGCGCGGCTCTTGCAGCTCAGGCTGCAGGGGTGTCGGCGTCTCGGTCTGTTTGTTCGTATTCAACAATATCTCCTTTATACAGGGCGAGCACGGCCTTCATAAAAGCCTCTGCAGGCTCGCCTTTATCTTTATTAAAGCCACCGTAGGTCATGCCGTCCACCTTCACTTTTTTGCCGTTAACAGTAAAATAGGCAATACCTTTGAACCCCGGGCCCCATTGGCGCAGGTCTATCAGCGTAATTTCGCTCACCTTAAAACTCTGCCCGGCAGCTGTCACCACATCCCCGCGCAGGGAGAGCTCTCTCTTGTAGGTACGCACCACATAGTAAAGCCCCAGCAGCACTAAAGCGAAGCCAACAACACTGCCTATCCATTGCTCGCGAATCGCCCCGGCATCGTACGGGTGCTCCCCGGGTTTAATGGGCATGCCCATGCGGCTCGTGTATTTCTCCCAACAGTTATGCCAATCTTGCATGGCTTGCAGGTCCATCACCTCTTGCGGGCATTGCATGGCGGCAGCACAATCGGCCGGCAGAGGGTAGCGGGACTCGCCCTCTACAGCCAGCAGTTGACCATCAGCCGTTTTCTCCGTTTTAAGCAGGGGGGCGGTGCTTCTGGCCAGCTGCCAAGCAGCGGCATCCTGCGTTTTGACAGCTTCATCCCCCAAGGCGGCAAAGGCTTTGTAGCTGCATATCACCTCATTCTTTTTGGCATAGCCTATGGCACCATCATACACAAAGTAAAGGGAGAATCCGAAAAGAGCAAGTATCACGATACCGAAACGCACGAAGGTGTCGGTAGTGGCTTTACATATAATGTCTGTCTGGCTCATGCAACTATAAGGTAACATATTTTTATGCGTTTGCACAGCAAAAAGTACACGCGCGCGAATTCCTCTGCGTCATTACGGGAGATTTCGGATTTACGGTGACAGTGCGCCGATAACCCGCCGGCCATAACCACAACGGGGCTATTTGACGGAACCCATACTACACACCGTGCCGGGGTAAGTTTGAGTATGGGGCGGCAAGACACGGCCGGGCAAAATCACGCATTTGCACCCAATACGGCTGTGGGCCCCCACATAACACCCCAATTTATTACGGCCCGTGGGTGTGAGTTTGCCATTGTGCAGCATGCGGATTTCTGCGGCATCGTGTCTGAAATTGCTGAAAATGCACCCACCGCCCACATTGATATCATCCTCCAGCCAAGAGTCGCCGATGTAGGTGAGGTGCGACACGAACACGGCGTTGCCCAGCACGCTGTTTTTGATTTCCACAGCATTGCCGACAACGCAGTTATCACCAATACTGACTTGACCGCGCAGGTAAGCATTGGGGCCTATGCTGCAATTTTTACCGATGCGCACATGGCCCTCTATCACCGTGCCGGGTTTAACGACGGAGCCCTCGCCGAGCTCCAGCACACCGTTTACCACAGCCAAGGGATGCACGGTACCACGGCAGGCGGGCTGCAATTGCAGCAGGGAGTCCATCACTGCTTGCAGGCGCACCCAAGGCGGGGTATTATCTGTTTGGGCATTCATATTATCGAGAGGCAGGGTTACCTATTTTCAGGCGTGCGCAGGCATCGAGCATTAACTGATACGCAGAAGCCCCGGTGGCAGTATGCGGCTCAACAAAGAGGGAATCGGGGCGGGCATGTTGGTAGCGGCGACCCTTGGCATCCCGCTCATTGCCGCTGAAACACAGGTTGGCATCCGCCTGCGGGCATTCTCGCCATTGCCCGCCCACCATGGCGGCAATATCTTTTGGGTGGCGATACGGGCTGCAATATACATTCACCCAATAATCCACCCCTTTTGCACGCTCGCGGGGGTGAGAGCGCTCTCGGCAGCTCACGGCATCCAGCGTCACGGCTATGATTTTGCCGTGCCCGCCATCCAGTTGGCGTATTACATCCATAACGGCGGAGCCACCGTAACTATGCCCCACAAACACTAAATCCGCCCCGGGGTTTGTCTGTAAAAAGCGCTTAATGTCATCCCTGATAAGGCGTGTGCTGTGAAAAGGCAGGCAACCGCGCCCGCCATCCCACGCGTAACAGGCACGCACTTGCTTACCTGCCACGGGCAAAACGGGTGTACCCTCATACACGCTGCGAAAATGGGTAAGCACCTGCTCTGCAAAACCGCCTATGAAAATAAAGGCAACATCTGCCTTCTCCTGCGGCAGGCGCACCTGCAAACGGCGGCTGATAAAATCCGTATCGGGCTCGGGGTAAATACCGGGGGCAACCACCTGTTGCTGTTGGGAGCATGCGCCGATAAGCAGCATCAACACCGGCACAAGGAGTTTGTGTATCTTATTCATCTGCATCGTCTGTTCGGGAACCTATGTTGAATCTTTTGCATGCGGCCAACAGCATATCCTGCGCAGAGGCCCCGCCGAGCGCGTGTGCATCCGTAAATAACGATTGCGGACGCGAGTGACGATAGCGCTTGCCCTGCGTATCTTTCTCCTTACCGCTGAAACACAGGTTGGCATCTGCCTGCGGGCACTCCCGCCACGGGCCGCCCACACGCGCCGCGGCATCCATGGGTGAGCGGTACGGGGCACAGTAAGCATTCACCCAATACAGCACCCCCGCAGCACGCTCTTGCGGGTGAGAGCGCTCACGGCAACTCACGGGGTCCAGCGTGGCCACCACCACCTTGCCGTACGGCTCACCCTGCAAGTGGCGCATAATATCCATAACGGCAGAGCCCCCATAGCTGTGCCCCACAAAAACCAAATCCGCCCCGGGGTTTACCTGCAAAAAGGCTTTGATATCTTGCTGTGCCAGCTGTGTATCATGGCGCAGCAAATGCCCGCCGGCACCATCCCACG
This sequence comes from Akkermansiaceae bacterium, assembly GCA_015062045.1. Taxonomy (GTDB): domain Bacteria; phylum Verrucomicrobiota; class Verrucomicrobiia; order Verrucomicrobiales; family Akkermansiaceae; genus Akkermansia. The sequence goes on along the minus strand of SUVJ01000035.1, from coordinate 3,264 downwards.
CGTAATACGCCCGCAGTTGCCGCCCCGCCGTGGGTACCAAAGGCATGCTCTCGTACACGCACCTGAAATTAGCGGTAAGCACATCCCCGAATCCGCCGATGAATATCACCGCCACCTCCGCAGGCTCGGCAGGCAAGCGCACTTGGGTTCTGCGCCCCATAAATGTGGTATCGGGCTCGGGGTAAATACCCGGCTGCACACGGGGGCTGACATAGCTCAAATTACACAGGGTCACCCCCACCGTTATACCCAACGTGAGCAATAATAACCACCGCCATACCCGGCGGCTCCGTTTGCGGGGTAAGAGCGGCATCAGAGATCTACCAGCACTTTTTCCAAATGCGGACGCAGCAGGCGATACAAGGCGCGGCTGTCCTCCTCCGTCATATCAAAGTCATCCAACAGCACCAATTCCCCCACAACCTTGGCACCCAGGCATTGTCCGCTGCTGGCATACAGGTAAAAAACGCGCTCTGCCGCTCCCTCATGGTGAACAGACGATTCCTGGCGGTAGTGCTCCTCATGCACGGACTGCAGCTCTGAGCGACGCACAATGGCACACAGCTCGCGAAACTCCGTTGAGCTCAGGCGGTGAATTTGGTGAGACTCCAACAACCACCCGGGTATACACGGTGTCACGGCAATGGCATCCGCACTCAACACCTCCTCTACAGAGGCCTTCCCCACAGAGCCATACGGCTTGGCACACGTTGTTACCAAAACCGTGGTCATGAAAACCATTATCGGCAGCACTACTTTGATTACATTGCCCAACATGCTTCGAAAAAATCGGCGTTTTGAGCATTCTAGCGTTTTATCTGTCGTCTTGCAAGCGAAAAATCATTATTTACTCTCGCTTTTCTGCATTATATCCGTTACAATACCCCCATGAACAGTCAGGACTGGAACAGCATTACCGTAGACGACGCAGAAAAACCGCAAATCCGCATGGAGGATTTGCGAGAATTAGCCGTTGATTTGGACCCGGATGACTTTGACGAGCCCGTGCAGGAGTTTTTGGATGAGCTGATGAAAGCCGACAACACGGATGACCTGAGAAAAGCCGCCACCCTACTGTTGCAGGATGAGATTGATTTTTCCCCCGAGCTGGCCGCCATGGGTGTGGAGCCGGACTTGGAGCTGATTACCCTGTTGATTGCCACGGGGGCGGATGTCAACGCCCACAACCCGTACGGGCAGACACCCCTGCACGTGGCAGCTAAATACGGCTATACCCCCATTGCAGAGATGCTGCTGGCCGCAGGTGCCAAGGTTACGGTGCTGAGCCATGATAACAAGTTCCCCATAGATTTGGCAAAAGATGCCGAGCTTAAGAAGCTGTTGGCCCTGCCCGACGTGTTTGAGCCCGATGCCGCCCCCCTGCCCCCTGAGCTTGCCGCCATGATGCGTGAGGCAGAGGGCGATCAAGAGCACCACTGCAACTGCGGGCACGATCATGATTGCAACTGCAACCATGACCACGGGCATGATTGCGATTGCGGACACTGCCACTAATTCCCTTAACATCAACAACTCAACACATAGCGCACATTTTTGTGAGTGCCGGATTTTGTAATAAGATTTTGCTCTAAAAGACCGGCGATAAGCCTCATAGCAGTTGAGCGACTACATGACATATGCTCCATAATTTGAGCTACGGAAACCCTCCCGAGCTCAGAAATGAGAGTCAAAACCTTTTCTTGAGAGGCATTACGGGCTTCTGTTTTAGGTAAATGTTTTTTCGGAATACGCGGCGCATTCATATCCGGGCGCATGTATGTTACCTTGACACCCATATCATCACACTCGTATGTTGGCGGCTGCAAACCGTTTTCCAGACAAGCATCACGCACACGCCGAATCCCGGTTCCCCAATGCTCTGCCAACCTCATTTGCTGAAACATATCTGCCAATACAGGATTACGTAAATATGATGCCCCGCTCATCATTTTCTCCAAGGTTTGGTGAGATGGCAGTTTACCCGGAGAATACACCTCCACCCGATCATCATATACGGAAACCTGAATAAAAGCATGAGCCAAATAATTACGATGCATAACCGCATTGGCGACTGTTTCTCGCAATGCTTCCAAGGGAAGTTCCGGCACATCTTTGCGGTATACACCTTTAATTTCCGCTCCAACTCTTAAATTACGCCTCAGAAAAAGCATTGCTTCATCAATTTGGGATTGCACCGTACCCTTAATCTCTTTTCGATCCAAGAAATGAACCTTGTCGGTTCCTTTAAACACAGCACATTGTATGCCCGAAAAATGCAAATCTGCACGTGTCATCAATCGGAACGCTACAGTTGGGTAGTATTGGCCTTGTTTTTCTTCCAACAATTTGCGCCCCACAAGCTGAGCCATACTCAACTGCAACAAATCTCCCCCGCGGCGAGCCTTTACATCCGCCTCAAATTGCCTCAATTCCTCTTCCCGCATGGGCAACGTAGAGCGTTCTACTGTTTCATCATAGCTTACACGCGCCCCTTTCAACTGTAGCTCATACAAAATCTCTGCATCTGCCACACGTGTTGTTGCACCTACTCTTACATATACCCCCCGTACAGGCCCCTCCTTTTTGATATAATAGGGTAAATGCTCACCGGGGGGAACATCCACCTGCAACACCGTTTTTTTGCCGAAAGTACGCAAGGATATCTCCGGTATAATGAGTGGCTCGCATGCGCTGCAAATCATATCCGTAATGCTATCCATCAAATGTGCTAAATTTTCACTTTCTATACCCACAACCTCATGAGTAACATCATCTACACCAAATATAATGCTGCCCCCGTCTCCATTCGCAAAGGCCACTATGGTTTTCAACACCTTTTTGTCTTTTGCCGGCAATATCAACTTGAACTCCAGTTGAGTTCCTTCTCCGGCTCTATATTTTTCAGGTATCTTCATGTTGTATAGAAATTCCTACCGCCCCATCATATCAAATCACTCACTCATTGAAAAGTAAAATGTTTGCATACTATATTTTTATTCACGAACATCCCCTAAATTGCATAAATTTGACACACATCTGACACTCATCTGACACTCATCTGACACTCATCTGACACTCATCTGACACTCATCTGACACTCATTTGACACTCATTTGACACTCATTTGACACTCATTTGACACTCATTTGACACTCATCTGACACTCATCTGACACTCATCTGACACTCATCTGACACTCATCTGACACTCATCTGACACTCATCTGACACTCATTTGACACTCATTTGACACTCATTTGACACT
>SUVJ01000123.1 GCA_015062045.1 Akkermansiaceae bacterium | reverse complement strand
ATTCCATGATTTCGCGCATCCAACTCAAAACACGAGGCCTACCCTCCGTTGATTATCTCCTGCTCAAACTCAGGCAGCTAACATCCCCGTCATTCACGCGACTTTTTTGACGCAGTGCCAGTTTTTCGAGGTTCCCAAATTGTCAATCTGAAGAAAGTGTCATACTCCTAATGCGTTTGCCCCGGCCGTTTACGTTTTTAGCTTGCATTTTCAACGAAAACAGGCATAATGTTGCCGTGAGCTGTTGATGAAGACAGTCTCCGGAAAGCTTACACAAGAAAATGAAAACACTCAAGAGATTCGTACTTGTAGGCGCCCCGGCCTCCGGCAAGGGCACTCAGTCTTCTTTCCTTTCAGAGACCTACGGCCTCAAGCCGTTGAGCACAGGCGCCCTGCTGCGTGCAGAGATTGCCGCCGGCTCCGAGCTGGGACTGGAAGCCAAGAAGTACATGGATGCCGCCATGTTTGTGCCGGATGAAGTTGTAAACGGCATTGTTGCCAAGTGGTTGGGCGAGAACAAGGATTGCGGTTGCCTGCTCGATGGGTATCCCCGCACCGTTGCCCAGGCAGAAACGCTGGATGCCAACTTGACCGCCATGGGACTGGGGGTAGACATCGTTGTTTACCTCAACGTAGCCGCAGAGCTTATCGAGGCTCGCATGCTCAAGCGCAAAGCCTGCCCCGCCTGCGGTGAAACCACCCGCAACGGTGAGGAGGTTTGCCCCAAGTGCGGCGGTGCCATGATTGTGCGTACCGACGACAACCCCGAGGCTTTTGCCAAGCGTCGTAAAGACTACGAAACCCTCACCGTACCCGTGGTAGAGCACTACCGCGCCCAGGGTAAAGTGGTGCAGATTGACGTGGTTGAAGAAGGCGAGCCCGAGGATGTTTCCGCCCGCATAGCAGCCGCTATCCGTGGCTACTGCGAGAAGTAATACCCCCATCAACATTAACCGTTTTTCAACAGGCAATGCCTTTTTAAGGTATTGTCTGTTATTTTTTTTGACAGCATACAACAATTCCTGTATTTTCCGCTTTACATGGTGGGGATTTTTGCTATATTGAAGTCACTATGAACATACGCACCACCCTTATGTTGATGGCAGCCACGGTAGCTGCGCCCCTCTGCGCCCAGCAACCGGCTGATGTTTACACTGCCCTTGCCGCCCCCTCCACGGTAACAGCTACCGTCGACCAACGCGCCGAGGCCATGCCTGCTCTGGCCATTATGCCCGCAGACGTTGACCTGTGCTTCACCTTTACCAATGTCCCCGCCTTTATCAGCCACCTCAACGCTGTCGGTGCTATTGATAATGAAGACTATGCCGACATGCCTGAGGAGCTGAAAGCCATTAACAGCATTGCCCTTGCCGGTGGTGCAGGCTCTGCTGCTACTTTGGCCACACTGGCAGACCTCTACAACTGCTTCCAGCTCAGTGAGATGCTCCCCGCCCTCAAGCAAATTGCTGCCGATGCCGCCCCGCAGTACGCAGACCCCCTCAAGGCTGAGGTAAACAAGGCAGAGGCCGCCAATATTCAGGCTGTAAAAGACCTCTTGGCTCAAGGCAAAATCGCCCCTGCTTACGGCGTGCTGGTTGCCAACCCCGGTTATGAGGCTATGATTGCTGAGTGGTACGCCATGGCTACCGGCGAGATGGAATCAGCATCCGACCCCGAGGATGGCATCGAGTACGTCTCCATTAACGGATTCTCCGGGCTTAAGCTTCAAGTGCCGGAGGATGAAGCCCGGCCCTCCCCCTGGGATGACGAGTATGAAATTGCGCTGAAACAAGAGGCCGTTAAGCGCACTTTCTATGTACTCCTCAAGCTTGAGGACGACAAGATTATAGCCGCAGTATGCGAGGATCCCGCTCAAATCAACACCGCCGCCACACCGCAAGAATCCGTACTTGGTACAGATAAGCTCGCCGCGGTGGACTCCAAGCTCACACAGGGGCTGCACATGGCGGTCTACGGCTCAAATGCCGCCACCAATGCTTATAACAAACTGCAACCTCATTACTTTGCATCCATCGCCAAAACGGTGGAGAACATGTTCTCTGCCCTGGCGGCTCAAGGCGGCGCAGACCAAGCAACCTTTACCACTGCCGCCAAGGGTGTAAGCACCGTTGTGAACGCTTGGCAAAAATGGACCACCTACACCGTAGAGAAACCCTCACTGGCTACCATCTGCTGGAATGATAAAGAGGTGGATTTTGACATGCATTACGACAACCTCGGCGTTACGCCTAAGCCCGCTAAGCTCAGCCTGCTCAACAAAGCAGCAGATGCCAACACCATCTTCTACGCAGAATCCGCAAACTGGAACCTCCCCAACATGCCCGACTTCATCAGCCTGGTTGATGCCGGTGTGGAGATTGCGGATGGTGTTATTGCCCTTGCACCCGAGGATGACAAAAACTCTGCCGCTGCCAAAATGGCCATGGTAAAAGCCTTCTTGCCCGAGGCTAAAGAGGCTATCGAGGCGCTGGGCACTGTTACCTCCGGTTTGGGTAACACCTACGCCTTTGTTATGGACGGCGGTGCCACCATGCCCACCGTGCTGGGTGGCAAGCCCGGTAATACCACAGCATTCCCCCGCGTGGCTTTCTACTCCGGCGTAACGGATCGCGCTAAACTCAGCGAGGGTTGGGATAAACTGCTCGGCGTTACCGGCAAGGTTGCTGAGAAACTGGGCTACAATGCTGCCACAGTCAACATGATGCCCATTGTTCCCAAGATGATTGGCAAAGCCACCAGCTACAGCATTGCCCTGCCCTGGTTCACGGAAAACATGGTGCCCAACCTCACCGTGAGCGACTCCGCCTTCGTGCTCGGCTCCTCCTCCAAGCTCAATGGAGAAATTGCTGAAACCGCCACCGGCACGCTTGACTTTAACGGTGCCGTTAGCACCATCAAGTTCGCCCCCCTGGCCACCATGCTCCGCAGCCTTGCAGATGACATGGCAGACCGCGCAGAGGCCGAGGCTGCCGCCAAGCCTGCCACCCCCGCCGTTGAAGATGACAAGGAAGAAATGGTAGTACCCGTTGTTGTTGAAGACGATGAGGAGGTTGAGTTTGACGACGACGCCGACTATGTGGAAGAGGACGACTTTGACGAGGAGGAGATTTACGCCTACCACTACCGTGAATCCTCCCCCGCAGAGCGCCGCGCAGAGAAGTTTGATGATGCCGCCACCGTTGTAGAGGGTATCTCTGAGTATGTGGACAGCATCAACGCCATCTTCACCACTCAAGGTAAAGATGCCCGCGCCCGCATCCAGGTTAAACTCAAGTAAAGCCCACGCGTTCACCCCAATTTCACCCGCCGTGCCTCACCCGCACGGCGGGTGTCTTTTGCACGAAACCATGCCCGGCCACATGTGTCCCAAAGTTAGGGGGAATGATAGCCATTGTGTACTCAACATCGGCGTATTTTGCCGAATCTTTCATGGCAGGGGTATCATGAAGTCCATTCATTGTCGTAAGCTTTCTTTTATGCCAACATCGGCGTAAACCGCTTACTTTCAATTTACTTTCCTCGGCGTGACCCGTAGGGCGAAGACGGGTAATTCGTAAATTGGGCATCTCTAAAAACTCCGGGGCTCCCACAAATTGGTATTTGTGGGTGTGAGCATCTCAAGCCGTCGCAGAGGCTTTGCCTACTTCGTATTTTGTATTTCACATTTCGTACTTCTAAGCCCCCTTGTGGGGCGAAATAACATAGGCAGGCGGTCAAGCGTGCACGCAGTGCGCGCGCGACCCCTGCTAACCG
>SUVJ01000034.1 GCA_015062045.1 Akkermansiaceae bacterium | reverse complement strand
CGGGGTTCCGCCGCTGGCGCGGCTCCACGCCCGGGCTATTTTATGGCGCCCCTCACCGGGGCTCAATAGTTTGGCTCGCTTACGCTCGCAAAATTCAAAATAAATGGATTAAACCGAGTTTTTAGAGCTCCCCAAATTACGTTTATTTGTTCAAGTTTTATCAGCAACATTTGCAGTGGACATGCGGCATGATATCTCATTACACCTACACGTTATGGGGAAGATACAGAAGAGCCCCTCCTGACAAATGGGCTCATTATGGCGGGATTAGGGCTTGCATTTTACAGAGATATTTAAGATACTGGGGGTGTACATGAAGATACTCAGACGAAATCTCAGCCTCATGTTGGCGGTTCGCTATTTGAACCCGCTGCGAACCATGTTTTCCATCATCACATTGATATGCCTGGGAGGCGTAGCACTGGGTGTCATGATTCTCATTGTCGTTCTGTCCGTTATGGAAGGGCTGCAAAAAGAAATGGAGGAAAAAGGCTTTGCCCTGCAACCGCATTATACCGCCACCTTGTCGGATGCCTTTACCGGCTCCCCCCTGCCCATTACACCGCAGGATTGTGATTGGCCCGCCGTGGCAGAGGAGCTGCGCAAGCAACCCAATGTATCCTGCGTTTACCCCAAATTAGAGGGCATGGCATTTGCGCAAACGGATAAGTATCAGAACGCCACCCTCATGTATTCATCCATCGAGTCCTTCAATGAGGCTCACCTCAAGCCCCTTTACGGCATGGTAAAGGTGGGAAATTTCAACTTGGGGATGGAAAACAAATGTGTCATTTCTCTCAACATCGCCAAGAAGTTCGGGCTTGGCCCCGGCAACAGGCTCACCCTTACCCCGGTAAGCGGCAACATTGAGCAAATGGCAGATATACTCCAAAAGATTGAGGGTGAAATGCTCACGCACACCACACCTCAATTCATGGAAACCATGCAGCAGTTGTTTGCAGATGCCACCGTTACGGAATCCGGCATCAGCATCTCCCCCCAAAAGCACCGGGAGGCCATGCAAATGCTCCTGCCCTTTGTCAACATACCGGAGCCCAACCGCTTGGCTGATCTTTGCGAAACACTGGGCAAAGATGAGCTGACAAATGAAGAAAAAACAGCCATGCGCCCTGTGGTGCGCAAGTTGCGACAAAGTGAAGAAGATGCCTGTTTAGAGCTGTACTACATCCTTAAGAGCGGCACGGAGCAAACAGAAGAGAGCCGCCAACTGTGGGAATCTACCGTTGCCTCCCTGGCTGCGTTGGATCGTGACAAAGAGAACGGCAAAGAAATCGAGAATCTGCGCTCTCTGGTTGTACCCGTTGACTTAGAAATTGTAGGCGTATACCAAACGCCGGAGAATATGCCGGGGCCGGATTTGTTTTTACCTCTGCATGTGGCGCAGGAATCCGTAGGGTACACGGACAACAATATCATGGGTATTTGTGTGCGCTTGCAAGATCCGCACTCCCCCGGCAATATTGAGGAGGTGATGGGCAAGCTCATCACTCACTACACCAATACCACCCAACAGCAGGCTACAAGCGGTGACGAGCCCCCGCCCGTGGAGGAAATTGACTACAGCGCCATAGAGGAGGCTACAGCCGAAGCCGTGCCGGAGGAGGAAACAGCCGAAGCCACTGCAGACATTGTTGTACCGGATGTTGCCGAGCCCTCAGCCCCCCTTGAAACCGTGCAGCCCGCCCGTGCCACCATGTGGACCATCACCCCGTGGACGGATGCCCTGCAAACTCTCTACAAATTGATAGCCAATGAGCGCGTTATGATGAGCTTTGTGCTCTCCAGCATTACACTGGTAGCCAGCTTCTGTATCATGGCGGTAATGTTTACCATGTCCTTGCAGCGCAAGAGAGAAATTGCCGTATTGCAGGCACTGGGTGCAACGCCTCGCAAAATTGTGGGCATCTTTGCCTGGCAGGGTGTCATCATTGGGTTCTTGGGCGCGTTATTGGGCATTATACTGGCATTGCTGGTACTCTACTACCGCCATGAGATACAAGGGGCGTTGGCCGGCATTGGTATGGATCCCTTCCCCATGGAGGCCCACGGCATCAGCCTGCCGGCTGTTTACAGACCGGAGATTTTCATTAAACAAGCCATTATTGCCTTTATCATGGTAACGATTGCCTCCATCATACCCGCCATCTTCGTTTCCCGGCAAGACCCCGCCAAAGCCCTGCGCTCCAACTGATTCTGATACCGTTTCTGCACATGGATATTTATTGGATTGAGAACAAACAAAAACACGGTCCTATCACCGTGCCGGATGTCATTGCCCGCATCCAGATGGGCGAGCTCAACCCGGATACAACCCTCGGCTGGCATAAAGGGTGTGAAAAATGGATGCCGCTCAAAGACTTACCCGCCTTGGCAGACTTTCTTACCGAAATGAAGGATAAGAGCAAGCCTGTGCCGGAATTGCCGCAGGAGGATGAAATCGGGCAATTGCTCACGCCGAATGAACCGGAAAAGCCCAACACCGCCCTGCCCCCGGTGCCGGTAACCGTACTCACCCAGCCCTCTTTAGGGCGGCGCATGCTGGCCCGGTTTACAGACTACTCGCTGTACGCCGCATTGTTCATGAGCATACTTTACTTGCTCAAAGTTCCCTACAATGAGTTTTTGTTATTTTCGCAACCCGCATTCTGGATACCCGCCATTTTTATAGAAGCCCTGCTGCTGAGCAACAGCGGCACCACCCCCGGCAAACGGCTGATGGGTATCACCGTGCGTTCTCTTCTGGATGGCAACAAACCATCCCTGCGCTATACCTTCTCCCGCAGTTTCGGCGTTTTTATCCTCGGCATGGGCTGCTTTTATCCGCCTATCAGCATCATCATGATGTGCATAGCCGTGCATATGGTGCGTAAAGGTGCGCTCACCCTGTGGGACTCCCGTGCCCGCACCATCTCGCTCTCCGTACCCGGTAAACAACCGGCTGTATTCCTCTGTATCTTCATCATCTTTTTGAGCATTCAAGTGGTCAGTTACTGCATGGCACCGTGGGTTCCCGAGATGTTTGTGCAAATTCAACAAGCATCCCCCGAGCTTGCCAACTGGCTCAAACAAGCGTTCCCCTCCGAGTTTTAAAAAGGGGTGATGCAGAGATGGCTGTACCTTGCAAAAAATGTTAATAAAGGCATGTATTGAATTATTGTGAAAAATTTGACATAATTAGCATTTTTTAATTGATTTTGGGATTTGAAGTGCTAAGATTGGGGGCATGAGAATCACCACGTGCGCGATGATAATGCTGGCAACGGGGGCAAGTGTTCTGAATGCCCAGATGCCGGGAGCAACTCAACATGTTCAGGTAGAAAAAGTAACCTTAGGCAAAGATAGGATAGCCCGCAGAAGCATTGGCCATATGGAGGCCATCAAATCTGTAGATGTAAAAGCTGCGGTGGAGGGGTTCATACAGCCGCCCTTGTTTAAGGAGGGAGACATCATCACCAAAGGTGAGCTGCTCTTTGAGATAGATCCCACTCGTTATAAAGCAGTTGTGCAGCAAAGAGAAGCAGCGTTAGAGCAGATTGAAGCACAAATCATCTATGCTCAAAATCGCCAACGCAGATTCGAGCGACTGGCCGAGGGCAACGCTACCTCTGAGGAGGAAGCAGAGAGTGCCCGCACAAGGCTGGAGGAGCTGAAAGCCTCTGCCATAGAAGCGCAAGCCAACTTGGCCAAAGCAAAAAAAGATTTGGAGGACTGCTCCATTCGAGCCGAAATTACCGGCAGAATAGGCCGCATCAACTTCTCCCCCGGTAACTATATTACGCGCGGGGAATCATTGGTCACCATTAAGCAGATGGACCCCATCTACGTGCGTTTTCCGCTGAGCCAATACGATGTTAACGGCATATTCCGAGGGCCAAAAGAAATAAGCAATGTGGCAGATGTGCGCTTAACCACAGCCAACGGGCGTCGCTATGAGCATGCCGGCAAGATTGCCATTGTTGACAATATTCTGACGGGAGACTCCGACACCTACACCCTGTGGGCAGAGTTTGCCAACCCGGAGCACACGCTCACGCCGCGTGGCATAGGGGCTCTGAATGTAGCCCTGACCGATACGCAACAGGTATGCATGGTACCCCTTACAGCTGTGCACTATGATGAAAACGGAGCTTATATATACACGGTAGATGAAACCGGTAAAGTGGCCCGAGCAGAGGCTACGGTGGGTTCCATCCAAGGGCGTTTGCAGTCTGTATACAGCGGGGTGAGTGAGGGGCAAACCATTATCACCGATGGTGCCCACAAAGTACGCGTGGGGGATACGGTGATTGGTGTGGAAGCCATACATGAAGACACCGCTGAACAAAGCGGGCACAAAATTGTGGAAGCAGACCCCATCGCCGCCACTACCACCACGGTAACAACCATGCAAGACCCCACCATCCATAAATGCCACGGTGCACGGGTGGAGGCTATTCACCGTGTTGAGCTGCGCCCGCTGGTGCAAGGCATTTTACAGAAACAGGAGTTTAAGGAAGGCGATTTGGTAAAAGCCGGGGATGTTCTCTTCCGCATAGACACCACCCGTTACCAAGCGGAGGTGGATGCCATGAAAGCCCAGATTGCCAGATTAGATGTAAGCATTGCAGATGCCAAAAAGAAGTACGAGCGCCAAACGGAGCTACTGAAACGCAATGCCACCAGTAAAGACGATGCAGAAAGTGCAAAAGCTACGCACGATGAGCTTGTGGCTAAACGCAAAGGGGCAGAAGCCTCACTCATACTGGCGGAGGATGATTTGGCACGTTGCACCATCAAAGCCCCCATGGACGGGCGCATTGGCCGCGTCTTCTTTTCGGAAGGTAACTATATATCCGACCTCAAAACACCGCTGGCCACACTGGTGCAGCTCAGCCCCATTTACGTGCGCTTCTTCCTGAGCGAAAATGAGATTTTATCCGCCTACCGTACAGATGAAATCATGAAAAATGAGGCGGAGGTAACCCTCGTCACAGCCAAAGGCTCCGTTCACCCCGAGAAAGGCAGCATCCACTTTGCAGATAATATCATCAAAACGGCAACCGACACCCAAAACCTTTGGGCTGTCTTTAATAATGAGGGCGGTAAGTTGCAACCCGGCGGTGTTGTGACCATACGCCTTAACCGCAAGAGCGATATCAGCCTGCCGGCAGTGGATAACAAGGCTATATTGACAGATACGAGTGGCAGATTCGTATATACCCTCAAGCACGGGCGTGCCAACCTTACCCGCATATTGTGTGGTACCACCAACCCCGAAACCGGGCTTACCCCCGTGTTTGCCGGGCTCAAAGCGGGTGATATTGTCATCACCGGGCCGCTCGCAGAGATAACGGACGGTGCCCCCGTGCAACAAGCCGAAACAGCAACCAAATAACGCGTACTGCTCACACAAACATCTTCGCAACACATTATGTTCTCACAATTTTTCATTTACAGACCAAAGTTTGCATTCGTTATCTCGATTCTGATGATGCTGGCGGGGTTCTTGTGCCTCACCAAGATGCCGGTATCTGAGTACCCCGAGGTATCGCCCCCCACCATATCGGTACGCATGAATTATGCAGGTGCCAGTGCAGAGGAATTGGCACAGGTGGTGGCCGCCCCGGTAGAAGAACAGCTCATCGGCATGGATGACCTGCTCTACTTCTCCTCCTCTTGCTCCAATGACGGGTCATACTCGCTCACCCTCATTTTTGCCACGGGCACCAATGATGACACGGCCATGATCAATGTATCAAACGCAGTTAAGGCCGTGGAGTCCAAGCTGCCGGATGACATTAAGAAGACCGGTTACCATGTGCGCAAACGCTCCGGCGATATGCTTTGCTTCCTGGCATTCACTTGCGATGAAAACAAGATGAATATCTTGGAGCTCACCAACTGGCTGCGCATGAACGTGAAAGACCAGCTGGGGCAGGTAGACGGCATCTCAGAGGCAGATGTGATGATGAGCCGCAACTACTCCATGCGTGTATGGATGAACACCACACGCATGAGCGCACTCAACATCACCCCCCAAGATGTCAACGAGGCCATTGCCGCCCAAAATATACAGGCTGCGGCCGGTTCCGTTGGCTCTCAGGATGAAAGCTCTTACGCCACCTACAAAGTGACGGCTACGGGACGCCTCAAAACGGTGGAGGAGTTCAGCAACATCATTGTCAAACGTGGTGAGGACGGCCACGTTACCAAATTGAGCGACATTGCCACCATTGAGCTGGGGGCAGAAAGCAATGCCGGCTATAGCCGCATGTCTTTCAAAGACGAAAACGGCAATTGGGTGACTCAAAACTCTGTGGGCATGCGCGTGATGCGCAACAACGATGCCAACGCCATGGCCACCGTTGCCGCCTTGCAAAAGAAGATGAAAGAGCTTGAAAAGCTCATGCCCGAGAGTGTCACTTGGAGCATGGGTTACGACCCCACCAAGGCTATTGAAGCCACGATGGAGGAAATTGCGCTGACGCTGGTCATTGCGCTTTTGCTTGTGGTGTTGGTCACCTACCTTTTCTTGCAGGATTGGCGTGCCACATTGATACCGGCATTGGCGATTCCCGTATCCCTGCTGGGTGCATTTGTGGCCCTGTACGCACTGGGCTATACGGTGAACGTGCTCACCATGTTCGGGTTGATTCTTGTTATCGGCTCACTGGTGGATGATGCCATTGTGGTGGTGGAAAACGTGATGCGAATCATTGAGGAAGAAGGCCTCAGCCCCAGAGAAGCCACCATTAAAGGCATGAAACAGATTACCGGTGCAATCATTGCCACCACGCTGGTAACCATCGCCGTGTATGTGCCCATTGCTTTCTACGGTGGCATGGTGGGTGTTATTTACACGCAGTTCTCCGTCACCATGTGCGTGGCTCTCTGTATCTCCACTTTCAATGCACTTACGCTCTCCCCTGCACTCTGTGCGCTGATTCTCAAACCAAAGGGCACCCGGAAAAACCAATTTGCAGAGTACATTTTTGCTCCGTTTAACTGGCTGATGGAAAAGAGCAAAGCCATTTACTTGGCGGGCTCCGGTATACTGGTGCGCAATGCCTGGCTCACAGTGCTGGTATTGGCCGGTGTACTTTATGCCAACTATGCCTACTATGCAGGTGCCCCTGCTTGGTGGAACGAGATTTGGACCCCCGAAAAATCTGCCCAACAAGCCGCAGGCCCGAAAGCTAAACAGCAAAAACTGAGTAAATTTGCCCCGGAAAACCTATTGGCTCCTGAGCTGATGAAGAGCTCCTTCATACCCACGGAGGATAAAGGGGCCATCTTCTGCATGGTGAACCTGGAGGGTACCGCCACAGCTAAACAACGTACCGACAAGGTAATACACCAAATGGAGGAACGCATCAAAAAGATACCCGGCGTGCGCATGATTTCTGCGCAAAGTGGTTTCAGCTTTGCCTCCGGCTCCGGTGAGGGCACGGGCATGGTCATTGTACAGCTCGACCCGTGGGATAAACGCCCCACGGAGGATTTATCCGTATCTACCATTGCCGCCAAGATAAATGCGGCCTGTGCGGATATTCCGGAGGCATCCATCATGGCGGTTACACCGCCCGCCATTCAGGGTTTAGGTCTTTACGGCGGTGTTTCCATGGTACTGGAGGCCCGTGGCTCTGCCACCCCCAAAGATTTGGGAGATATGGTTAAAGAAGTAACAAAACGCCTCATGGCGCGCAGGGATCTCATTGCCATGGCTCGCTCCGAGTACAATGCGGAGACCCCGCAGATTCACCTGGAGATAGACCGCGCCAAGGCGCAATCCCTCAAGATTCCCGTGCGCTCGATTTTCAGCACCCTGCAAAGTGTCATGGCATCCTCATACGTCAACGACTTCACGCTGGATGGTTTCAACTTCAAGGTGAAGATTCAGGGTGATGCACGAGACCGCCGCACGGCAGATGATATTCTGAACCAATGGGTACGCAATGAAAACGGTGTGATGGTACCGCTCTCTGCCGTATGTAAGCTCTCCTACCGCATGGGGCCGTCCACCTATGGGCGTTTCAACCAGTACATGTGTGCGGATATCAACGTTACCCCCGCCACGGGTGTGGGCTCCGGCCAAGTGATGGACTTCATTGAACAAACGCTCGATGAAATCAATAAGGAGGAACGAGCCAAAGGGCTGGACCGCCAGTGGAAGGCAGAGTGGAAAGACCTCTCTTACCAGGAGCGCCAGAACGACGGCAAAATCGGCCTCCTTATCGGGCTTGCCATGCTCTTCTCATACTTCTTCCTGGTAGCTCAGTATGAAAGCTGGACCACGCCCATCCCCGTGATGCTTTCGGTATCCGTGGCAACCCTGGGTGCCTTCATGGGGGCGCAGCTCTGCAACCTCTCGCTCTCCATTTATGTGCAGCTGGGTATTCTGATGCTCATCGGCCTGTCTGCCAAGAACGCCATTCTCATGGTTGAGTTCAGTAAAGAGAACCACGAGCTTGCCGGCATCCCCGTTAAGCAGGCTGCGCTCAATGGTGCCTCCATGCGTTTCCGTGCTGTGTTGATGACAGCCATCTCCTTCCTCTTCGGTGTGTGGCCCATGGTGGTAGCCACGGGGTCCGGTGCTGCCAGCCGCCAAGAAATCGGCATCACCACCTTCAGCGGCATGCTGCTGGCAACGGTATTCGGCATATTCCTGGTGCCGGGACTCTACGCCATCTTTGCCCGCATGAGAGACTGGACAGCCGAGAAAATAGGCATACGCAGAAAACGCGCAGAGGGCTGATACCCCCGTATCTTTGAGAGCAGATAAATGGTGTTACCCCTCACGGTAGCACCATTTTACATTTTATGGTTCAAATATAACGTAATTTGCATACTTAGCACTTGCGGTGAGGGCTGAAAAATGATAGTATGCGTGCATGAACGCAGTCCGTGCACTCATATTGTCGGCAGCACTGCTGGGCGGTGCTGTATATGCCCAAGGCGGTTTTTCCTTTGACGGAGGTAACTCCACCCAAGGCTTTGGTGGTTTCGGGTTCGGTCCGGCCGCACAACAGCAGGAGTTTTACTCTATATCAGCAAAGGCATCCGTAACCGGCTACAAAGCAGGAGAGCCCTTTTATGTTGCCCTCAACGGCAAAGTGGCAGATACATACCATGCCTATTGGCGCAACCCCGGTAGTGTGGGCGAGCCTATTACCGCCACGCTGACCGCACCGGGCGGCTTTAAGGTAGAGGGGCCGTATTGGGAAGTGCCGCACCGCGTGGAGGGCTCCTTCAGTGTAGCATACTCTTACGAGGCACCCGTTGCCGTATGGAAAGTCACCCCGGAGGCCAACGCCCCGCAACAAGCAGAGTTCACCATCGAGAGTGCAGCCCAAACCTGCAATGATATGGGTTGTAACCCCGCAGAAACAAAAACAACTACCGTCACCATCTCCGCCGGAGACGGTGCAGCTAACCCCGCATGGGCAGCAGAGGAAACCAAGGTAGAAACCTTGGGCGACACCCCCGCCACGGTTACAGCTACTCAAACAGCGCAAGAGGTAACCCTCAGCATCAGTGGGGTAGAAAACATCGGCAATGCCTATTTCTTCTCTGAAGATAACTGCATTAACCCCACTGTTGCCCAAGAGCTCAAGAAGACAGATACAGGCTACACCCTCACCCTGCCCCGTAATGATAACACAGACCCCATGCACCCCGCAAAGGATGAATGGTTGGTAGGCAGAGAGCTGACATCCCTCAAAGGTATTCTCAGCTTCGACGGCAAACATTGCACCGTAAACGTCAACTTTGATAAAGCAGCAACGGCAGCAGCTGCCCCCCAAGGGGCAGTCAAAGATAATGCAGATTACCCCTATTACGTATTTGCAGCATTGATTTTAATGTTGGGGATAACATCTGCCTTAACTTTCAGCAAGCTTGGCGGGGAAAAGAAGCCTTACATCCTCATCCCTTTCTACGCGGGGTCCGCATACGTGCTTTCTGAGTACATGGGCATGACCATGGCAGCGGCACCCATGGGGCTGTTTATTGCGCTTACCTGCTTTATAGCAGGTTTCTGGGCCATCAGCCACTGGTGCGGGCGCGGTAATTCCGTTAAAAGCAACATCATCGGCGGGTTGTGCGGGCTGCTCCTCATCAGCTCCCTGGTATACACCGCATGGCCCCGTGCAGAAGAAAAGGTATGGAAAGAATGGAGCCCCGAGCTCATGGCTCAAACCATGGAGCAAGGTAAACCCGTATACGTTGACTTTACCGCCACCTGGTGTGCTACTTGCCAAATGAACAAAAAAGTAGCCTATACAGAGGACGTGCTTAAAAAGTTTGCGGATAACGGTGTGGTGCTGATGAAAGCAGACAAAACAAACCCGAACCCGGCTATTGATGCAGAGATGCGCCGTTTGGGCCGTACACAGGTACCCGTCAACGTATTGTATGTGCCCACAGAGGCTACCAAAAACACACCGGAGTCTGTGCGCTATGCCATCACCACAGAGCTTTTCGGGCCGGATTATTTGTCTGAGTTCATTGACAAGACCATCAATGATGTCGCCATGGATACGCCCAAGGAGGACATGGGGTTCTGGAAGGTGATTGCCTTCCTGTTCATCGGTGGCTTTATCCTCAACTTCATGCCCTGCGTATTCCCCGTTATCGGGCTCAAGGTAATGAGCTTTGTTGAGATGGGTGGCGGCAGCCGTGCAAAAGTATTCTTCCACTCCATGGCCTTTGTGCTCGGCATTCTGCTCAGCTTCCTGACACTGGCCATCCTGCTGTTACTGTTCTTCCCCGCCGGGGAGCGCAGCTGGGCCGTATGGATGCAGAACCCGTGGGTAGTATACGGCATAGTATTGCTGCTGCTTATACTGGGCTTGAGCATGTTCGGGCTCTTTGAAATCGGCGTGGGTGCCACCGGTGCCGGTCAATCCCTGCAAAATAAAGAGGGCGCACTGGGCTCCTTCTTCCAGGGTATTTTCATTACCATTGTGGCAACGCCGTGCAGTGCCCCCTTCCTGGGCTCTGCCATGCCGTTGGCTCTTGCTCTGCCCGATGCTCAAATGGTGCTGGCATTCTGCTTTATGGGGCTGGGCTTGGCATTCCCGTATATCCTGTTGGGTACATTCCCCAAATTGATTGCATTCCTCCCCCGCCCCGGCGCATGGATGGAAACGCTCAAGAAGGCTCTTTCCTTCCTGCTCTTCGGTGCAGCTGCGTGGATTCTTTCCGTATACCTCGCCATGTACAGCGGTACAGTGTTGGTGCTCATCCTGGGCATGATTCTCATCTGCTATGCATGCTGGATCTATGGTAAATGGTGCCCCATGTACATGAGCACAAAGACTCGCATTATCGGCCTTATCGTGGCTCTCATCATCCTTGCCGGCGGTGCCTTGATGACTATCCCCACCACGGCGGAGGCAGCACAGCCGCAGCCTGCTCAACCTGCCCCTGCCGCACCCGCTGCAGCTGAGGAAGCTGTAACAGAGGAGGAAGAAGCCGCTGACGATGAAGAGGAGGCTGAAGAAGAGGACGAAGAAGAAGAGGAAGAGGAAACTGAAGAAGAAACAGAGGAGTAATCTCCCCGTTCTTATCAACGTCTCATATCATTTCCGCCCGCCTTTGCCCCCGGCAAGGCGGGCGAAATTATGGCTTAACGCTTTTGCAATTTTTGCAGACGCTCAGACCAAGCGCGAATTTCCTCTGCATGGGTATCTGCATCTGTATCAAATAAATAGCGCACAAGAGCATCTATGGCGGGCAAATAATCCTGCCCGGCAGAGAGCCGCAAAAAAGCCTCTCCCTTCTTTTCATCCGCAGGTAGATTTTCCCCGAGTAAATACATAAGACCAACCAAATGCTGGGCTCGGCGGTCGCCGGCATCGGCAGAGCGCAAATACCACTCCACCGCTTGGCCCATATCCTTTTGCACACCGAGCTTGCCGTTTTGGAACACCGTACCCATGGTATAGGAGGCAGCGGCTACAATTGAGGCACGCTGAGAGGTGGCGGCGGCGCGAATCAACGGCAAAGCCTCCGGACTATTTTGCGCAAGTAGAAGGCGGCCGAGTTGATACTGAGCCTCGGGCAAGCCTTTTTGAGCAGCGCGCTGCAAGTAAGTAACGGCTTCTGCCGTTTTCTTATCCTCCAACAAAATGAAGCCACAGTAGTAGAGGGCATCCGTGCTACCGAGCTGAGCGGCACGAGTATACCATTGAAAAGCTTTTGCGCGATCTTTACTAACGGAGCCGTCACGAGAGCCCTCCAGATACACCCCGGCAAGGTCTAACATGGCAGGCACATAGTCAGCAGCTGCGGCCTGCTCCAACAAACGGAACGCCCCGGCGTAATCGGGCTGCTCATGTTCGGCATTGGGTTTTAAGAGAGCCCCGGCCTTTTCATACATCTGCTGTGGTGTAAGAGCCGCCGAATTATCGGAATCTTCACTACAAGCTGCCGCCAGCAGAGTAAAAGGAAACAGCAACAGAGCCTTTTTTTTCATATTCATAAACTCCGTTGCTGTTTCAAATTGTTGCAAATCTTCAGGCCTTATAGCTGTCAACCAGCGCATGAGTACGCTCATGCACCTTGGCTACACGGGCTTTGAGTTGAGCCTTGTAGGCCTCCTTATCCGGCATGGGGCGGCGGGCTACGCCGGAGATAACCGCGGCCTCTGCAATGGCAGGGGCAAGGTACTCAATCATGCGCGGGTCAAAGGGCTTGGGGATAACGTAGTCATGCCCGAACTTGAGCGGCACGCCGCCGTTGGCATCCACCACGCATTGCGGTACTTCCTCACGGGCAAGGTCTGCCAAGGCGCGAGATGCAGCAATCTTCATCGCCTCGTTAATGCAGGTAGCCTGCATATCCAACGCGGCACGGAACATGTAGGGGAAGCAGCTTACGTTATTAACCTGGTTGGGCCAGTCACTGCGGCCGGAGCCCATAATGCAGTCCGGGCGGGCGGCCTTGGCCTCTTGGTAGGTAATCTCGGGGTCGGGGTTAGCGCAGGCAAAGATGATGGGGTTAGGTGCCATGCTCTTCACCATCTCCGGCTTGAGCAGGCCCTTCTTGGAGAGGCCCAAGAAGATATCAGCCCCCTGCAAGGCAACCTCCAGCGTGCAGTCCTCACTCTGGGCAAACATGGCCTTGGTGGGGTGCAAATCTAAACGCCCGGTATGAATGAGGCCTTTAGAATCAAACATGTAAATATTCTCACGGCGAATACCGAGAGCCATGTAGAACTTAGCGCATGCAATACCGGCAGCACCGGCACCGCAAACAACGCACTTCATATCCTGCAACAAACGGCCTGTAAGGTGCGCGGCATTCAACAACGCAGCACCGGAAATAACGGCCGTGCCGTGTTGGTCATCGTGGAATACGGGGATATTCATTTCCTCCCTTAAACGCTGCTCCACAATGAAGCACTCGGGGGCTTTGATATCCTCCAAATTAATGGCTCCGAAGGTGGGCTCCATGGTCTTAATTACCTCGATAAGCGTCTCGGGTTTCTTGATATCAAGCTCGATATCAAAAACATCCACGTCTGCATAAATCTTAAAGAGCAAGCCTTTACCCTCCATCACGGGTTTAGAGGCATGGGCACCTATGTTACCTAACCCCAGCACGGCGGTACCATTACTGATAACGCCCACCAAGTTACCACGCCCGGTATAAAGGTTGGCGGCGTTGGCATCTTCTGCAATGCGCAAACAAGGCTCAGCAACACCCGGGGAGTATGCGAGCGTGAGGTCGTCTATGGTGAAGCATGACTTACACGGCAAAACCTCCAGTTTGCCGGGTCTGGGTTCCTCATGATACTGCTGTGCTCTCGTTGCTAAATCGTTACTCATAGTACTACTGATTTTGCTTTGTGAGCGGGCATTATACACTTTTTCTTTCAACATGCAAGCGTATAATGAAGCAGATAAAGTAAAAAAAGCGTCAGCCGTGTACAATTTGCACCCCTTTTACGCATCCTTCCCCCAATACGGAATTAAGGGCTTTAATCAACTGTGCCTTGCGTTGATTCAATTCAAACCGCACAGCGGGGTGCGCCGTGCGTATGCGGGCTTTATGGGCGGCTATGGTCAATAGCTCTGCACGGTTAGCCAAAAAATCTCCCGCAGCCTTGTGCCATGCATCTGCTAATACCTCCGGCGCAAACTCTGCGGCACTGACCCCTAATTTTTCTACAAGCGCCGCCAACACGGAGTCCACCGTGCGCACATTAGCCTCTGTAGACATAGCCGGCAGGATTCCGAAGAAATCCGCCTCTGCCTGCCCCTGCTCTCTTTCATGGCGTGACATATAACGGGCGGGGCGGCGGGTGCCGTCATCTGCCCTCATTTCACAATAGCGCGGGGCAGCCCCCTTTTCTCCGGCGGGTATAGGGGTATCGGGCAACACGGGCTCTACAAGAGCTCGCACACGTTTCTTTTGAGGAGATTGACCCATGAAAGACGGCAAGCCGGCTCTGGTGGCTTGCTCCACCGGAACCGGCCTGTGTAAATTGATTACGAGTAATCTTTACTCACCGTCATCGCCAATGGCCTGAACGGGGCAATCAGCCATGGCAGACTCACAGGCCTCTACGCCGTCATCTGTGGTGGGCTGATTGTATACGATGGAATTGCCATCCTCGTCCTCTTGGAAATAGTCCGGAGCGTTGGCAATGCAAAGGCCACAAGCAATGCAGTTGGTGTCTACATAGAACTTGCCGGGAGCGTTGTTCTCGTTTCTTTCGTCGATTTCTGCCATAATGTGTATGAGGGATGTTCTGTAATCCGACACTATTTTTACCTATTTTTCGCAGAATGCAATCTTTTTTTGTTGCAAGTACGCATTTTTCGGTACAAAATAGGGGCATGCAAGACCAAAATCCACAAAAGAAGAGAAACTTCATCAAAAAAGTCGGGATCCTCAATTTGATATGTATCATCCTTTTTTTGGGAGTCTTGCTGGCAAGTGCCGGAGCTTTAGCCTATATGTACCGCGATGTATCCACCCATAAGTTCGGGGAGCACGGAAAGGATTTACCGTGGTTCGGGCAAGATTTGGTTGTAACGCAAATGAAAAGCGGGTGGATGGATGTCTCCGCCAATTCATGGATGCGGATGAACAACATTTCCAGAACGCCCTACATCAAGCTGGAGCTCGGGGACTGCACCGGCAACGGCACGTTATATGTGCGTTTCAAAAACCCCAAGGGAGAATACGCGGGCACAGTTGTTACCATGTTGTATAGAAACGGCAGATTTGATAATGTTAACAGAAACTATTATGTATCCGGGGATAAAACAGGCATTGCATATTGCTACCCGGTATATGACAACAATATTCGACTTGTCAATGAGCAAGATCTTTTCCTCAACCACTGTATTAATGATCGCGAAAAACACTGGCAGGTAGAGGTAAGCCACATTCCCGCCGGCACCCGAGAGCAACTCCATATGGGCTATACCACAATCCCCAAAGAACTGCACCAGCCTGAAAAATAAGCATGAATACAACAGCATCCGTCTTTGCCCGTGCTGCCGCCAAAATCGGCAAATGGAATTGGTTACTCAGTTTGTTAAGCGGTGCTGTAATGGCACTTGCTTTTGAGCCGTATGACATTGGTTTTATTGTATGGGTGGGCTTACTGCCGATACTGACGATACTGTGGACGGGGCCGGCCAAGTTTTGGCGGGGCTTTTTCATGGCATGGCTCTACGGCATGGGCTGGTATGGCGTGAGCTTTTGGTGGATACACGAGGTGGGCTATGTATTTAACATACCATTATGGCTGTTTTTGCTGATAGCCTTTTTACCCCTTATGGCGGTGTACTCTGCCATGCTTGGCTTGTGGGGTGGTTTGGTTGCCACGGTATTACGCCCGAGGTTAGAGGCAGGCCCCTGCACGGATGGCATGAACGCAGACAAGCGTAAAGCCGCTTGGGCAGATTGGGCGATAAGAGACACCCTGAGCACCGTTGGCAGTGCTGCCGGAGTTGCAGCCATGTTTGTATGTGTGGACTGGTTACGCTCCAGCGGAACACTGGCCTTTAGCTGGAACACGCTGGGAATGGGCTTGTACCACGGCTTATCCTTAGTACAATGGGCAGAGTTTGTGGGCACAACGGCATTGTCCTTTATACCGGCATTTGTAGCAGTAATACTCTGGGGGGCGGGCAGGCGCTCTTACATATATTTTAAGGGAGCAGGCAAACACTGCCGCACATGGGACTTTTACGGCACCATGGTCATTTTATTTATGCTGTTCATGGTGGGTCTATTCATCTCCAAAGCATATTCCCCCAATGCCATGCTGAGAAAAGACAGCACTTTGGCTTTGCCCGTGCTGGCCGTGCAGGTTAATAAAGACCAAAATGAAAAGATAAAAGAACGCAGTATAGGGCTGTATGACGGCAATATCCCCCTGCTCCTCGAAACGAAAAAAGCGGCAGAAGCAGCGGTCAAACAACAAATGCAAAAAGCATTGGACAACGAGCACGGTTTGGCATTTACCATCAATCAACCGGCTTGGGTTATCTGGCCGGAGAGTGCGCTCGCTTTTGACCTCTGTAAAGATATAGGAAAAAATGAAATCTTTGCAGATGACCGCCCCGTTCTACTGAACACGCGACAAGAGCGTGCCAAATACGCCTACTTAAGAGAATATCAATTTCCGGCAAAAGAGTTTATTACACACACGTTGCCGAACTTTCACAAAGAGCTGACTCAGCCCTTTGTGCTGATTTCCGGTGTGGATGAACACCGCTTTGTGCCTACGGATAACGGTATGCTCAAGATGGCAGGCATGCTCAACTCCATGGTGTGCATCAGCGGCACAGAGATGTCTACCCTGCAATCTGCCGCAAAGCAGCACCTCATGCCCTTTGGTGAGTATATTCCCCTGGCGGACTCCTGCCAATGGATACAAGACACATACGCAGAGATAACCGGCACCCAGGTGGGGGATGGCATACACCCCGGCAGCGGCAGTGAGCCCATGGTAGCCCCCGTGCCCGGCAAGGATGAAAAAGTAGGCATCATCCCCGCCGTGTGTTATGAAGATACCGTAGGCACAAAGTTAACCAAGTTTGTTCGCAAGGGGCCTCAGGTAATCGTCAATATCTCTAACGATGCCTGGTTCAGGCACTCCGCTTGTGGTGCGCAACAAGCACGCAACGCGGCGTTCCGCTGCATTGAGCTGCGCCGCAGCATGGTGCGTGCCGCCAACATGGGCTATTGCTGCGCTATTGCTCCCAACGGCGCGGTGATAGATGCCCAGGAAAACCCGCACGCCCCCGGCTACAGCTTTGCCGTGCTGCCGGTAGACCGCAACGGTAGCTTCACCCTCTTTTCCATTGCCGGAGATTGGGCGGTGGTAGTGTGTTTGCTGCTTGTATTAGCTCGCATCGGTTTGTATTTTTACCAAAAGAAGGCGTAAAATCAACAGACTATAAAGCTCTTAATAAATCAAGACTATCGGGCAAATGCCGGATAGTCTTGATTTTTGCATCACAGGGTGCGCAATAATGAATATCAGAGCCCGAGTTTGGCTGTAATAATCTCTGTAACGAGCTTGGGGTTCGGTTTGGGGTTGCTGTTTTTCATCACCTGCCCGGTAAGGGCGTTGATGAGTTTCATGTTACCCTCTCGAATGCGTGCAACCTCATTGGGGCTGTTGGCAATCACTTGCTCCACAAGAGCCTCCAAGGCTCCGGTATCTGCCTTCTTAAAGCCGAGGCTTGCCGCAGCGGCGGCGGCGGTAAGCTCCGGTTTCTCCCACAGCACGGCTAACACGTCTTTAGCCTGATTGGTGGAGCAAATGCCCTCCTCTACCACATCTACCAAACCGGCAAGGGTGGTGGGGGCAACGGGGCAATCCTGAATCTCTATTTCCTTTTCGGCCAACACGGGCGGTAAGGTATTGATGAGCCAGTTAGCCACCTTGCGGGGGGCTTTAGAGGCTGCGGCAGCCGTTTCAAAGTAGGCACAAAGCTGAGCATCTGCCACCAAGGTATTGGCATCTGCCACGGGGAGCCCATATTGTTGCATCAGGCGAGCCTGGCGAGCATCCGGCAGCTCCGGCAGCTCTTGTTGCATCTTCTCAACATACGGAGCCGTGTGCACGGGGATGAGGTCCGGGCATGTGTGGTAGCGGTAGTCGTGCGCATTCTCCTTAGTGCGCATCACAATGCTTTCTCCCAGGTCGTCATCCCAGCGGCGGGTGGACTGCACTTGGGCAATCCCCATATCAAGCTCCTCCGCCTGGCGGGCTATCTCATATATGAGCGCACGGCGCGCAGCAGACATGGAGTTGATGTTTTTCATCTCAATCTTGGCCCCCAGCTCCTTCTGCCCCTTGGGGCGCAAGGAAACATTCACATCGCAACGCATTTGGCCTTTCTCCATATCGGCATCCGATATACCGCCGCATATGAGAATTTGCTGCAAGCTCTTGAGGTAGGCATAGGTTTCATCCGGCGTGGTGAGATCCGGGGCAGATACAATCTCCATCAACGGGGTGCCGCCACGGTTGTAGTCCACCAATGA
Source organism: Akkermansiaceae bacterium (assembly GCA_015062045.1). Lineage (GTDB taxonomy): Bacteria > Verrucomicrobiota > Verrucomicrobiia > Verrucomicrobiales > Akkermansiaceae > Akkermansia. Next base: position 3,925 of record SUVJ01000034.1, on the reverse strand, counting down.
ATAGCTGCCATAATGCGTGAGCTTGGCGGCATCTTCCTCCAGGTGAATGTGGTCCAGCTTAACGGTGCGCACCACTGCGCCCTCTGCCTTGACCTTAGAATCCGGCGGGAACGCCCAAGAATACAGCGGAACCTCGCCACCTATGCACAGCGGTAAATCCAGCTGGCTGGTCTGGTAATTCTTAGGCATGTCTGCATAGAAATAATTTTTGCGGTCCCACTTAGAGATTTCGGGGGTGGAGCACCCCAGCATCAAGCCTGTTAATACGGTGCGCTCAATGGCATATTCATTCAACACCGGCAACGCACCGGGCATGCCTAAACAGGTGGGGCACACATTGGTATTGGGCTCATAACCGAACCCGGCTTTACATGAGCAAAACATCTTGGTTTCCGTCTTAATCTGGCAGTGAACCTCCAGGCCTATGGTTACAAGGTAATCTGATATGGGCATTTTCTTTATTACTGTTTATTTTGAAGTTGTTGCGTTTTCAAGTAACGCTTCATCCAAATCTGAGTGGAAGGAGTCGTCAAACACTTCATCAAAGAAGTGATAATGGGTATTTGCAAGGCTGCGGAACACGGTTTCCAAGGCGTCTGAGAATGGGTCAAACTCCGTTTTATGGTAACCGGGTAAAGAGGCGATTCTGACAATCTCTGTGCGAATGCCCCACAGCAAGGGCTCTATGGGCTCATACGCTTTGCGCGCGCGCTTACCGGCAGATGGTGAAAAATCTCTGTCCTTTATTTTGCTCTCGGGCTCAAGGGAATCGAGCAGCGCAGAGAGAGCCTGCAACTCCCGCGCGGCATCCCCCGCAGAGCGAGCATCCTGCACGGCGCATAAGGCTGCCAGCACAGCCTTATCCGGCTCTATTAAGCGTTTAAAACGCACCAGTTCCGAGCGGGTTTCGGCTTCATTTAAATGGGGTTCCGGGGCATCAAGACATGCAATATAATCATCCGTAAACATGCCTATTTCAATAGCATAGCGAAACTCCGCAATCATTTTCTCTGACCCGAAGCAACGTACTCTGCAAAGGCTGTCAAACTCCTCCGCCAATTCATCCAGAGAATCAGCTAATTTCTCCTGAGCTTCGGTGAGCACCTCTACATCCTGCCCGCCCTCCTTATACATGCGGTCCGTTAGTGCCACCGTATGCGTAATCAAGTTTCTGAAAAGCGGGGCTGCGGCATCTGCCTGCTTTTTGTCGGATACGGATGCCAGTAAAAACCACATATCATGGCATACACAAACCAACTCACTGCAACAATCTCGCTGAGCCTGCAAAGGCTGAGGCTCCGCTTCGCTCGGCTCGGTCAACAATTGCTCCGTATCCGCAGCTGCTACACCGGGAATACTCATAAGCAGGGCTGACAAGAGCTTGGATTTCATATAACGGAAACCGTATTATACCCGAAATTCTTCAAATTTCAAGGCAGTATTCATGTATCAATAAAAAAAGTTATAGGTATTACAGAAAAGAAGACACGCTTTGTTCTTGTCAACTCATGGCAGATGGTATATACTTCCTGCGCAATTTTTCTTTTATCATGGATTTCAGAACATATCTTCGCCACCACCCGGACAAAGACGGCTACTACGGTCGTTTCGGGGGGGCTTACCTTCCGTCAGAGCTGGAACCGGCTTTCAAAGAAATTACGGAGGCTTATAACAGCATTTGTCACTCCGCTCAATTTATCAATGAGTTACGCCGCATTCGCAAGCAGTTCCAAGGGCGTCCTACCCCGGTTTACCATTGCGAGCGACTCTCCCGCCTGAACGGGGGGGCTCAGATTTATCTGAAGCGCGAGGACCTGAACCACACCGGAGCCCATAAACTCAACCACTGCATGGGTGAGGGCTTGCTGGCCAAGTTCATGGGTAAAAAGAAGATTATTGCAGAGACCGGCGCCGGCCAGCACGGTGTGGCTCTGGCAACGGCAGCAGCCTATTTCGGCCTCGAATGTGAAATTCACATGGGTGAAGTAGACATCGCCAAACAAGCACCCAATGTAACCCGCATGAAAATGCTGGGAGCTAACGTAGTGTGTGTTAAGCACGGCTTACGCACCCTTAAAGAGGCCGTAGACTCCGCCTTTGAGGCTTACCAGCGAGACTACAAAACAGCCATATACTGCATAGGCTCCGTGTTGGGTCCGCATCCCTTCCCCATGATGGTGAGAGACTTCCAAATGGTGGTGGGGCATGAGGCCCGCGAGCAGTTCATTGAAATGACCGGCATCATGCCCGATGTTGTATGTGCCTGCGTAGGCGGTGGTTCTAACGCCATGGGCATGTTCCCTGCCTTCTTGGACGACCCTGTAGACATTTACGGTGTAGAGCCGCTGGGCAAGGGTGAAAAACTGGGTGACCACGCTGCCTCTATGAGCTATGGTGAAGAAGGCATTATGCACGGCTTTAACAGCATTATGCTCAAAGATGAAAACGGTGAGCCCGCCCCCGTTTACTCCATTGCCAGTGGGCTGGATTACCCCTCCGTTGGCCCCGAGCACGCCTACCTGCGAGAAATCGGCCGTGTTAAGTACGACAGCGTATCCGATGATGAGGCCGTGGATGCATTCTTCAAACTTTCCCGCTACGAGGGTATCATACCCGCGCTGGAGAGCTCTCACGCCATTGCCTTTGCCATGCGCAAGGCTAAGGAAATGGGCACGGGTGCCATCTTGGCCAACTGCTCAGGCCGTGGCGATAAGGACGTTGACTACATTGCCGAGCACTACGGATTCGGCGAACAGTACAAGTTCTGATTACTTTTCTCCTCTTCATGCCCCGCCATAAGCCCATGGCGGGGCTTTTTTTACTAATCCTCATACCTTTGCAAACCGACACTACTTTAAAAGTCTCTTAATTTTATCGAGTGTAATTATGAAAAAAACATCAAACTCCATTTTTTCTTTTAATATTTTTCGTCACATACTTGTGCTATCATGGCTATTATTTGCCTTCCCCTCTCATGCTCAAGGAGATGATTTCAGCATCATAAAAAAGAGCAAATGTGAAAACATAGAACGTGTTTATGATGTGATCAGGAAGCAATTTATAGAATTAGAAAGTATATTTGACCTTTTTATACATGAGTTTGACGGAATACCATGGGATGACGCTATTGAAAAAATTAAAGTTAAAGGTTATACAGAGTGTGAAACGTTCTGTCAGAAGAATAAATTATCGCATCAAAATATTGATATAAAAGTCTTAAGAAACATACATGTAAAGAATACGTACTTTTTTGTCATATTAAAAAATAAAGTTATTCAATATAATAAGATAATAATCTATACCGGTTTCGATAATTCAAAACAAAATGATGTCTTTCGGCTCTTGCAATTAATGGCATATCCGGAAAAAGATGCGTTCTGTTCAAGTCAAGTCTATAAATTGAGAACTATAGAATATCAATGTTTAGCTATCAATTATAGCAATATCGACTTATTTAGAGAAATCTTTTTAAATAAGCCCTATAATCATTCTTTGCAATTACTATATATTTTGAGTTTAAAAGGTGATTCTGTTGCTTCTTTACGCCTTAATGAAATGGAATCAAAGTTTCACATCAACGTTAGAAAACTCATTCAAGACAAATTAAGCAATATAGAAGATGTCTGCAAATATCAAAAATCTCCTTCACACATAAATGTTGGAGAGCCATACTTATATATGCCAAACATTTTGATAAATTATTGGAAGAGAGCAGGTTATGAATGAATAATTTACATTGTCATCCTATAGAGGGTATGACAATGTAAATGGTAAATTGGGGACCTCGAAAAACTCGCCAAATGGCAATTTGTAGGGGATACCCAGCGGGCGAATGCCCGCCGAAATCAGAGCCCCGGCGAGGGGCGATATATGGTAGCCCGGCGGTGGAGCCGCGTCAGCGGCGGAACCCCGGGGAAACGGACAA
>SUVJ01000033.1 GCA_015062045.1 Akkermansiaceae bacterium | reverse complement strand
TGTAATCTATCTTCTGGGTTATTAAACTGCTATTAGGCGCGACGAGCCTTGGGCGGGCGGCAACCGTTGTGGGGGATGGGGGTGACGTCTACAATGGCGCTGATCTCCAGACCGATGGTCTGAACGGCACGCACAGCGGACTCACGACCGGAACCCGGCCCCTTAACGCGAACTTCTACCTCCTTAAGGCCGTGGCCCATGGCCTGGCGGCAAGCGTCCTGGCATACAACCTGACCGGCGTATGCAGTGCTCTTGCGGCTGCCCTTGAAGTTGAGCTTGCCTGCGGAGGACCAACCGATAACGTTACCCTTAAGGTCCGTTACGCTTACGATGGTGTTGTTGAAGGTAGAGGAGATGTGAACGATACCGGTGGTAACGTTCTTGCTGCCCTTAGCCTTGAGGATCTTGATCTTGTCGTCATCGTCTGCGAGACCGAGCTCGGCAAAGATGTCGCGGCGGACTTCCGGCTTGCGAGTCTCGGCGGGAGCCTCTGCAACGGGGGCCTCAACGGCGGGGGCCACTACGTCCTTTACTTCTTCCTGCTGGATGGTTTCTTCAGCCATTTTCAGTATCTTCTATCTAAAGGGGTTAATTACTTCTTAGCGCCCACGGTCTTCTTGCGGCCCTTACGGGTGCGGGCATTGGTGCGGGTGCGCTGACCGCGAACAGGGAGACCCTTGCGGTGGCGGATGCCGCGCAGACAGTTAATGCTGGTCAGACGCTTCAGGGCCAGCTGCTTCTCACGACGGAGGTCACCCTCGATGAGAATGTTGTTGCTGGTGATAGCCTGTACGATCTTGGTCAGCTGAGCGTCGGAGAGAGTGCCCGTGCGAAGGTCCGGAGAGATACCGGCCTGCTCAAGCACCTTCTTGGCAGTAGAGGGCCCAATGCCGTAAATGTAGCACAGGGAGGCCTCAATGCGCTTCTCATTGGGTATTTCGATACCGAAAAGACGAGCCATAATGATGTGTTTGTTTAGTGATGTTTGATTGTGCTGCGACTCCGCAGCACGGTTGCGTGCAGAGCAATATACGCTTACTTGAAAAAAATGCAAGCACAAATTCACAAAAAATTACATCTTTGGATAATTTTGGGATTTTTGAAGCAAATTTCGGACAATTTCCGGCAAGAATGGGTAAAGGTAGAGGGCATGGAGGGCCTCTTGAGCCGGGGCGTACTGTTGAGCCGCGGCCTTGAGGTAGAGCGGAAGAGCCGCTTGCAGGTTCTTTTGCACACCATAGCCATGGTGCAGGCTCCAGGCGTAATTAAACTGAGCCTCGGCATCCCCCGCGGCAGCAGCTTTGGCAAAATAATGTAATGCCTGCGGAATATCCCGGGGCATGCCGGTAGCGTCTCTGTAACAAAAGGCGAGCCTGCGCATGGCTGCGGGGTGTTCTTTAGCTGCGGCTTGTTGCAGGTAGCGGGCTGCCAGCTCGGGAGAAGCGGCAGTGCCATTACCGTTCAGGTAACATACGGCCAAGTCATAAGCAGCGGCAGCATTACCCTGCTCTGCAGCACGGGCAAGCCACTGCACGGCGGTGGTTGCCTGCTCGGGGGCAGACTCCAGCAAGCACCATGCCAAGCGAAACTGCGCCTCGGCATCTCCCTGCTCTGCAACCACGGTAAACCATTTAATCGCCGCACCGACAGATTGCGGGCAACCTACCCCTTTGTAGCAACAAGTGCCCAAAGCCATCGCAGCGGCGGCATGCCCCTGCTCTGCAGCTTTACTATAATAGTACATAGCTTGCTGCATAAAATCTGCAGGGTCCGCGGCATTGGGGGCACTGCGGTGATAGGCCTCGGCACATTGGTAACATTGCTGCGCGTTGAGGTGCAGCTCTGCTTGGCGGTAGCGGGTGATGGCAGCGGGGTATTCCTGCTCGGCAAAATCCATATCTGCCAAAGCCACAGTTGCAGCAGCAATCCCCGCTTGCTCTGCCTTGGTAAACCAAGTACGCGCAACCGGTGCATTTGCTGTGGTGCCAACACCTTGGGCATAGCATTGCCCCAATGGCATATACGCAGCGGCAATCCCGCCTGCAGCAGCTTCTTGCAACAATGGAAATGCCCCGGCAAGGTTACCCTTGTTTACCAGCTGTATAGCAGCATCGTAGGATTCTTGCGGGCTTTGCTCATGCCAATAAAACCAAGCAGACCCCACCGCGGATATAATGGCTGCGTATAATAGAGAACGCCCCAAACGCCGCACACCATGCTGCCGCCCGGTGAGTGCAGTTGCATTAATGGAGGGGGCATTCACTGCAGGGGGCAAGGTGGGTGCAGGCGGGGGAGCTGCGGTATCTGCCGCAGTGGCAAACTCCGGCGGTAGCTCCGTTGCCGACTCATCCGGCCGGGGTAAGGGTCGAAATTGAGGTGGCGGCAGGTCAGCGTCAGGCTCCGTTGATGTTGGATGCATAGCAAAAATACGCTGACGAGACTCAGACAAGATAACGGGTATAGTTCAAGTAATCCAGCTCTGCCGGCACCTCTGCCAAGGGGGCCAGCTCACTGTACTCCTCCGGCTGGTAAAACAGCACGGTTTCCTCAGGGTCCAACTGCATGGCATCATCCTGCACGGCAGGCGCAGTATTCATCAGGTACGTACCATACCCCACCGCTGCCAGTACAAGCCCCAGGCACACAAGCACCAAGGCGCGTACCATGGTACGCACACGGGGCTCGGGCCGGTAGCCGCTGTCTGTTACTCCCTTCATCACGCAGCAAAGTATAACATATCAGCCACGCATTGCAAGATTAATCATTTTGCCGTGAATTAAATTTTACGAGCAATTCCGTTTACCCACAATATACCCCACAATTAGTCACGCAGATTTTTCTTGACTCACCCACCGTATATCGATTAAATAAAAGCACAAGCCATGATTAATTTTTCCTATTATAACCACACACGCTACGTTTTCGGGCACGGGGAGTACAAAAACGTGGGCACACTGTTGCAAGGCAAAACGAAAAAGTTATTGCTGCATTACGGTGGTGGCAGCATTAAACGCACCGGCTTGTATGATACTGTGGTGAAGGCTTTGCAGGGTGCCGGTATCTCCTTTATCGAACTGGGTGGGGTGAAGCCTAACCCGAGCCTGAGTTTGGTGAAGCAAGGTATTGAGCTGTGCCGCAGAGAGGGTGTGGACTGTGTTTTGGCCGTGGGTGGCGGCAGTGTCATAGACTCTGCAAAAGCCATTGCTTTGGGCGTGGTGCATGGTGGAGATGTATGGAAACTTTACACCAAAGAGGAGACACTGAGTGCCACCCCCTTACCGGTTGCCACTATTCTTACCCTGCCCGCAGCGGGGAGCGAGAACAGCCCCAATACGGTAATCTCCGATGAAGACAACAACCGCAAACTGGGGTTCGGGCATGAGCAGCTGCGCCCTATGCTCAGCATTGTAAGCCCCGAGCTGTTCCTAACCCTGCCCCCCGAGCAAATGGCCTATGGGGCCTGCGATATGCTTTGCCATATTTTCGAACGATACTTCACCAACACGCAGGGTACGGAGCTCACCGATGCCCTGTGCGAGGCCACCACGCGCACCATTATGCAGCAAGCCTCCATTTTGCGCAGAGAACCGCAAAATGAAGCAGCGTGGGCTCAGCTTGCCCTCTGCGGAACCATAGCCCACAACAATATCTTGGGTATAGGCAGAGAGCAAAGCTGGACCTGCCACGCGCTGGAGCACGAGCTGAGTGCCGTATACGATGTACCGCACGGCGCGGGGCTGGCTGTCATTGTGCCTGCCTATTTTGAAGCCGTATGGCAGGCCAACCCGGGTATCTTTGCCCAATGGGCCGTCAATGTGATGGGGGTTACCGCCTCCCGCGATACGCAAAGGGTCATCACCGAGGGCATACAACGCCTGCGCGCTTGGTACAAAGAATTGGGCTTGCCGCAAACCATGAGCGAGCTGGGCATACCCGCAGAGGCAGACTTTGCCGCCATGGCGCGCGGGGCTTGCTCTGTAAGAGAAGGCGGACTACTGCCGGGCGTGAGGGTGCTCAATGTTGCAGATGCCGAAACCGTATACCGCAACTGTGTACACTAACTCTGTCATAACCGAAGAAAAAAACTGCGGGGTTAAAGCGAAAATGTCTTAACATAGGCAGAAAGATAAAATATCTGACACCCATAATATGACGAAACACGGACTCATTTTGCTCTGTTCAACAGTATTTTTGCTCTGCAGCTGCGGGCCACGCCTTACCTGCAACCTGCATGAGCTGGTAACCCCGCCCGATGCCCGCGTTGCGATGGTGGACAAGATGTTTCCCCACCGCAGCATGAAATCCACCGACTGTTTTGGGCACCCGGTATACGTAAAAACCGGGTCTTGGGGGCAGACTCAGGATGAATACCTGTACCGGCTCAATGGGGTTTTATACCAAAAACGCACCATTCAATACGCCAAGGCCAACCGCCCTATCATTCGACGCAATGATGTTCCGGAAAGCCCGGCCCTGACCGCCACCGAAATGCAGGAGCAATTCACCATAGACCCCGACATCCCCGAAGAGGTATGGATGCAGCCCGTAGGGACACAGCCCGCTCGGATAGACGGAGAGAGGCAGGAATACAACGAGTATGCCTGTATTCCGGCAAAACAATTCGATTTTGCAAAAGCCCGCAAAACGAGAAAACCAGCCAGGGTATCCCCCCTCTGTAGATTGCCCATTAAAGATAAAGCAGGCACAGAAACACCCCTGCGCCTTGCAGGCGGCGCGCCGTTAATGGCAATAGACGTGGCAGCCGGGCTCCTGTTTTTTGTGACAGAAAATGCCCTGCTCATCACGGCTGAGCTCATCAGCTTCCCCATAGACCAAACCATCTATATCGCCCGGCGACAGCCGCAACAGTACACCGGCCCGGCTTGGCAGCCTGCTCCATAACACACCATTTTATATCACACCATGAAAACAAGCATCATCATTATCACCACGGCTCTTGTAGCAGGCATCCTCAGCAACTGCACCCAGCCCAAACGCATTTTCCACGGCGGCTACGAGGTAGCCACCCCTATGTCCGAGGTGTAAGAAGCGCCGACGCACCTGTAAACACCATGCCAAACGGGCAAAGTTGCCCGTTTGGCGTTGATTTATCTTGACAAGGGCTGCACCATGCGCTATACTCTCAGTATGACCACAGAGCGTACCATAGCAGCGGGCCACAATGTTACCTTCTCTTATGCTGTAGGAGCTTGGTTGGATTACCTGCGCATCCGCACGGAGGGAAGGCGCGTCTTCCAATCCCAAATTAACCGTGCATCCCTTGCCCTGCGTACCATCTTCAATACCCACCCGGAGCTGGCACAAACCCGCATGCATTCTCTGGACCGCGAGGAATGGACCCGCCGCATCCTCAATGCTGCCGCCACCCCGGCCAAACGTATCTTTTACGCACGCATCCTGCGCTACTTTTTCCAATACGCCGAAATTAAGGGTTGGGGAAAGGAAGCGTAAGAGGCTTTACGCATGGCGACTTATGAGTCAACAAGCAAGAGCAAGGTAGAACTAATACCCCTAAAGATTCAATCAAAAAAGCAGCAACATACTCCTTCAACTCCCTGCAATTGATAAGCTAATCGTCACGTTCCATGATTACATTTTAAGTTAGTTTCATCTGCTATGGCGCAAAGAATATCTGCTGCCACACATGGATTTTTGATACGTATTACATTATCCTCCGCTTTGCGAAGGGATAAGAAATTGGCATTACCATACCAAACAAATGTGCGGTCTATAACGGCAAAATGCTCATGGAGAGCCTCACAAGCACGAACCTCTATTCCCTGACTTTTGAGATTAGCAATGATAAGAGACAGCTCTGTCGCCCGCTCCGTAAAAAGCTCCGGCGGCAGCGTCAGTACGATAATGTTCACACCTTGTGCCACAATTTGCGGGGCAATAGAACACAACCACCCTGCCCCGGTTTTATTAAGCATGGGTGAAGATATGATAATTTCCTCACTCGCGCCCAGTAAATCTTTTTCAAGAACGGGTTCATATTGAGTCCCTTCATAAAAAGAAGAATCGGCAGTAGCTTCAAATAACGAACCGAGCTGATATACAGAATAGCCTATCTTTTTATATGCCTTAAGTCTTTTTGCGTACATGCGGTCCAACACACGCACACGCATGTCCACATAGTCATAAATAACAACCTCTTGCTTACCAGCATAATCACGGTGAAGACGCCCGGCATATTGCTCTACATTACCGGCCCACGATATCGGCGTAGTAAGCATCAGGGTATCCAAACGCGGATAATTAAACCCCTCCCCAATATACTGGCCGATTGCGACAAGCACTACAGATTCCTGAGGAGGAACCGCCAGCATTGCTGCACGCAAAGCCTCCCGTTCTTTGGTATTACGCCCTCCCTGCAACAAAAACACATGCTGAGCCTTATCGTGAAGCTGCTGCACAAAATACTCTGCATGGCGCTTAAACTTGGTTATCACCAAAGGTGTGCGTTTTTCAGCCAAACAGGCCGTTACATCATTCACTATGAGTTGGTTTCTTATTTCATCCTCAATAAGCATCTGATAAATATCATGAATTTTTGAGGATTCTGACAAACATGTAAATTGCGTGAAACGCGGATAAAGCAAGTGGCGAATACCCTGCATCTCTGCACGTTGACGAGCCGTAAATTTATAGCGAATAGCCCCGAACAACATCAGAAGCTTCTGGTCCATCCCGTCATCTCGTTTAGGGGTTGCGGTTAACCCATATACATATTTGGCAGTAACGGCATTGAGCACTTGCTCTGCCTGATACGCCGCGGCATGGTGGCACTCATCCATTATCACCATACCATATTGGCGTACAATGGATTTTATGGCATCCTCACTCCCCAAAGACGGCAACATAGCAACATCTACCAAACCACCCACAGAATCATGAGCAGAAAATAAACGTCCTATATGGCTTTTACGCTTGCGGATACGCCCCGTAGGAGTAGTATACTCGGGCAAGGGCTCTGTGAATGCTAAAAAACGAGTCAAATCATCCACCCAATTCTTCATAATCTCTCGATTATGCACCAACACCAGCGTATTAACCTTGCGAGCAGCAATCAGGTATGAACCAACAGCGGTTTTTCCAAAGGCAGTTGCCGCCTGCAATATCCCCATATCGTACTGCAACATGGCATCCGCTGCCTTTTGTTGCTCCGGGTACAAGGTGGCAGTAAATTCAACGGATAGGGTGCGCCCGGCATTGCGAATATCCTCATACCGTACTACAATACCGGCTTGTTCCGCCAACTGTAACAGTTGCTCCCGCTTACCGCGCGGCAAACCTATATAGGCCTCATCCTCCGAAAAACAGGGAATAATACGAGACACCCCTTTTACAGAAAGCCCCATAGCACGATTTCTGAAATACATAGGATTACGGAACGAGGCCAAACGCCGCAGTGTATTACAAAGCCTGGCTTTCAGATTATCTGAACGCACATACAACCTACAAGAATCAACCAAAATCATCTCTCCCTCCACATCCTCCGCGTGCAATATAAACTCATGTGATTTCCACGGTGAAGTCGCTTCATCATCCGCTATTAAAGATAACACCCCGGTATCACCATGCGCCCCCCATTGCCGTATCATATCTCTAACAAAAGAAGCAGGTATTTTCTTTACCGTCTGCAAGTGAGCCCACTGATCTTCATACGCCACCCATTGTGCATCCACAAAGGCACTATTACCGGCACGCAAAGCTCGCCCCTGCAAGGGCAATGCTATTAAATTTCCCAATCCGCCTTCCGGCATGTGATCTTGTGCAGGCAACATGCGATCATACGATATAAAGGTCTTCTGATTAACGGATTCCGCCCCTTTCGTCAGTAGACACGAACCAAATCTGCGAGCATCGCTTGCTGATATGGGCTCAGCAAAAAACAACCATACATGCGCCCCTTTGCCGGATCTCGAGCGCTCGACCAAAGCATCCACCCCCTCGTGCTCACATATTGCCCGCAAAGCACTTACCTCTGCCCGCCAATCAAAGTGAATCTCTTCATCATGGCAATCAAAATCGAACACTAAAAAACAACACGTTTCATCCTCTAGCATGGGGTATATCCCCACAACATCCCGCCCATCCTCATCTGCTCCCTTTAAATGCCGCATCAGTACACGCTGGCTCAGCGGTATCCACTGCCGATTCGGGCAATCCATGCACCGTACTTTTTCACCACCCCGGCGCGGACATTTACCATAAACCCAAAAATTTTCACATACAGGATAATAAACACCCCGCCCATCCTTATTAACATTACGGAGGCTGAAAACATCCTTTCTCCCCCTGAAAAAAGAATACAAAACACGCGCATGCTGCGCCGTAATCATCGGCATACGTATCATCGACGATGGAGAAGAGAGAGCGTCCTTTTCTTCTCCTCTCTCGGATATTCCGTGCGCCTTCAGTATTGCCTGCAACCGCTTTATCTCGGCCTCTAATTCTCGTATACGGCTCAACCAGAATTGCTCAGCCGGAGATTGAGAAGATTCAGCAGGACTCTTTACCATAATTTACCTTCCTTACGCATAGCTTGGACAAAACGCCATGCAGTAGAAACGCTCACCCCAAATTCATCTGCAATTTGCTGAAAAGAAGCATCCGGATTATTCCTAACAAATTGTAACATTAATTCATCTCTTTTCAGAGGGCGTCGATGATGCGATACCCTATTCGGCTTTGTTTTCAATGATACACGCGAAAAAGTAACCTTAAATGAATTGCCGATTAAAGTATACACAGGCAACGCCACTTGCGCATTTTCACATGCCGTTCGCACTCGCCATATACCAGTTCCCCATCTTTCAACAATCTTCATTCTATGAAATACATCTGCCAATAACTTATTGCGCAAACGAGAAACACCAGACATCATTTCCTCTATTGTCATATTATCATATAACTCACCCGGTGACATAATCTCGACTCTGTCATCAAATACCGAAACCTGAATATATGCCGGAATAAGATAGTTTCTATGAATGATAGCATTGGCAAGAGTTTCTCTTAATGCAATAATTGGTAATTCATATACGTCTTTACGTCTTAACCCACTTATTTCCGCGGGACAACGCAAATATTGCATCAAAAAATGCTGAGCATTTTCCAATTGCTCATATACCGGTCCCCTGAATTCCTTTCTGTCTAAAAAGTCAACCTTTTCCGTGCCTTGAAAAACAGCACACTGGATTCCGGAAAAGTAGATTGAGCTACCTGTCAACAAGCGAAATGCATTAGTCGGCAATAATTTATCATCTTGTCGTTTCAATAATTTCCAACTAATCAACTGATTAATACCCACCGGTTTTTCGGGTTCTCCGTTATACTCCGCTATTTCTGTGCATAATTTGGAAATCTCATCGGCTGTAGCACACGGTACTGCCTGCTCAACGATTTCATCATAACTGCGATTTTGCCCTCGCAGCTGCAGTTCCAACACTTGCTCCGCCCCGGCAACCCGAGTAGTTGCTCCTACTCGTATATAAACCCCTTTTACAGGCCCCTCAGATTTTATATAATAAGGACACTGTGGCGAAATCGGTACATTCAACACCAATACAGATTTTCCTCTAACGGTGTACCAGCTGTATGATGGAATAATCTGCGGAGCACAGGTATCTGATATCATATTCGTTAACATATCCTGCATTCCGGCTCGGGCTGAATCTTTCACCCCCACTATGTTTAAGGTCTCGTTTTCTACACCAAAAATTATCCTTCCACCGCTACCATTGGCAAACGCAACAACCGTCTTCATTACCTTTTTATCCTTATTCGGTAATTCGCGCTTAAACTCCAAATCCTGAGACTCTCCCCCCTGTATTATCGACTCTATCATTGTAACTTGTCCCTATTGGGACATTGTATCATCTTTTTCATAACGATAAAGCTTTTTTTCATCTTTTTTCATCTTTTTTCATCTTTTTTCATCTTTTTTCATCTTTTTTCATCATACCCCCCACTTCCCCCTCAATAGATGGCAAGTTGAGATCCCCCAAAACAACTATTTATAGGGATGGAGAGCTCCCCGCATACCACTTATTTAGCGCAGATTGGAGAAGAGACACAAGTTCTGCATTGCCGCTGCGGGTGGCGATGTCCATGGGGGTGAGGCCTGTGGAAGGTTCGGGCTCGGTGGGAGATGCCCCGTAGCGAGTGAGCAGTTCAGCGGCGTGTTCGGGATGCTCGCGCAGCACAGCAAAAAAGAAACATTGCAGTTGACGCTGCGTGGGGGCGGCACCATTGCGCAGCATATGCAAAGCAAACAAAAGACGCTTATGTTCAAGAGCTATTTCAAACACAGATTTACCATCCTTTTGCACATTAACATTCGGAGAATACGCCAACAAATTCAGCAACTCAGCCTCATGATAGGAATCAAGGGCCAATAGGATGAGAAGCGTATTCCCCTCGGCATCAACAGCATTGATATCAGCCCCGGCTTGCAGCAACAAAGGCAACACCTCATGTGGGGATGAGCCCCGCAATGCCGCCCGTAAACATGCCACCGTTTCAGAACCGGTGGCACAGAGCCCGCCCCCACTGCGTACCAGCATACGCACCATACTCACATCATTCCTTACAATAGCACCGTAAAGTCGGCGAGTATCCATTTGCACAGCCCCCGACTCAGAGACTCCCAACATCGGCAAAGCTTGAAAGCCCCGCTCATCTTCCTGTTCAAAGTTCAGGGTTAAACCGGGCTTATCGTACCGACTTTTCGGTAAACAGACGGCATTAGAATCGACGCGTTTATATCGGTTATAATTCGGCAGGGGGATAATCCATTCCCCACACTTATCAGCGCCCATGTTGATGAGCATTTTTTGTGTATTAACGGCGCGTTTCAACAGTGCTAATTGCAACAAGGCATTTAAATGCCGTTGCCCGGGATTACCCTGCGTAACAGAAACATCGGGCTTCATTGTAACAGAATCTTGCAACATAAACTCACGCACCCAATTTACGTCATCATGGGCTATGGCCACCGCTAATGCACCGGAGCCGGCCACCCTTGCCCCGGCATCTAAAAGGAGGCGTACAAGCTCTGAGGAGCGGGAACGCACCGCCAAAGACAGCAGGCTCAGCCCTTGAGAATCCCGCATATTCACATCCGCAGGGTGCTCTGCCAGCACCCGACGAGCCAATGCAGCATCAGCTGTATAGCAAGCATACAACAACGCAGGCGAAGCTTGGGCATAGAGAGCCTCTGCCGACATCAACAGCTGTACCACCTCTGCATCTCGCCGTTCAAAAGCATGGTCTAGCGCGGTATAACCCGTGTCATCTTTTATGTTTGCATCCGCCCCGTAAGCCAGCAACAGGCGTACTGTCGCTGCATTGCGAGCCATCATCAAGGCCGTGCGCCCGTATGAATTCTGACAATTCACCCACTGCGGCGCTTCCTCCAAAGCGTATGCGACCTGCTCCGCATTCCCGCTTTGCACCGCCTGCATCAGCACCGTTTCCCCGGTGGGGGTACGTTGCGCCAAAGACAAAGAGACATCCCCCACAGCTGGCAACACTACACCTAGGCTTTGCAAATACTCCGCCACGTGCATTTGTTTAAAATGCAGAGCCGCCTGCAATGCAATGTCCGCTTTATTTGCCCCGGCTTGGTGCAACAACTGCACACAGGGCAAGTGCCCATTGGCTGCGGCGTATACAATGGCTGTGCGGTCATAATATTCTGCCTCCTCCCTATTTGCCCCGCGTTGTAAAAGTACACGCACAATTTCCGTTTTTCCGGCAGCGGCAGCATGCAACAAAGGAGCGGCAAAATAATGCGTGGGTTTAGGATGCCCATCCACCTCCGCAAAGGGAGAGTCCAGTGGCCCACAGATTTCATCCGGATACACTGCAGCCATTTTGGCAAAGAAGTTAACATCCCCTTGATTGATAGCAGCATCGCACAGCTCAAAAAAGGCGTTATTAAAACGACACTCACCCTGCGCCTCCTCCATTGCGGCGGTCGCCGTTTTTTCATCTCCCGAGCATAGGGCCTTATACAAGGGCAAATGTTGAGGAGCAACAGAAGCCTCTGCATATAACAAAGGCGCCATCAAGAACGGCAGCAAGCAACGGGACGAGAGTTTCATGTGTATTATCGTCTTACAGATTCCAGATACTCCACGGCGGCAGTGTGGCCGTTTTTGCGGTGATATTCTAAAGGCGTGAGGCCGTCTTTATTGGTACGGTTAACATCCGCACCGGCTTCTATCAACACCTTGAGCACCTCTACATCAAAGTTCTCATGCAAGGGGAAGAAGTTGAGGCGGTTCACATTGGCACCCGCCGCAATGAGCCGTTGCACGGCTTGGGGATAATCCAGCCTCACGGCAAGGCTTAGTGCCATATCTGCATCGGGCTTGCGCAGGGCAAGCAAGCCTGTATGCGGGTGCTCGCTCATCAACGCGTACTCGGGAGCCAAGCCGGGGCGAACCCCACGCGCAAGCAGATAATCTACCACGGCGTGTTGCCCGCAAAGAGCTGCCATTTGCAATGCAAGGCCATGTTGTTTAGCCCCGGCATTGAGCAGCAGGCGCACGCATTCTACATGCCCATTAGCAGCTGCATAGGCAATGGCTGATTTACCATAGGCATCTGCCTGCTCGGGGTCGGCCCCACGGGCAATGAGAACACGCAGGATGCTCACCTTACCGCCGGCAGCAGCATGCTGAAGTGGGGTAGCCATGTAGTACCGCCCGGAGCGATTACCGAGATCGAACTCACTTGCGGCACACATGACGGGGGCAAAACGGCGGTTCAGGTCTTCCTTTGCCATGGCAACAAAGTAGGAGGTATCATTCTGCACTAATGCCTGTTGCGTTTGCTGCGCATACGCGGCATTATCCTGCACAGCGGGCGCAGTGCCGAACTCCCACTGCATGGTTTGCGGATTACGTTTAAAACACACGGGTGCTTCATCTGCCCCGGCGGCAAGCAGCATACTCGCCGCTGCCTCATTCTTATCCTCACGGTAAAGGGCAGACGGGGTCCGAGCATATCCGCCACGTTTATCAAGCGCGAAAAACCCGGGGAGCTCCACATACTCCTGCAACTCCTCAGGGGTCTCATACAAAGACCAATCCTCTCTCAACGTATGGAGAAGACGGAGCACCTGCGTATCATGGGTATGATTGCGTACAATTTGGTGGCATGTATAAACTCGGGCGGCATTTAAAGAGCGGGCATCGGGATTCGCGCCACGTTCGAGCATAGCCGCCACCATCGCCACACCGCAACGCCCCCGCAAGGCCACCACGAGCGGGCTTTCTGCCACATCCTCTTTGGGCTCGGCATACGGTATCAAGTCCAAAATATCCGGGTTTCCGCAAAGAGCCACAGCATACAGCCAAGGGAAAAATTCTTTATCCGCATACTCGGGGAACTCTGCCCCATAGCGCAACAACAGGCGCACCATATCTGCATTGCCATGGTTAATGGCCACCCACAAGGGGCGCACACCCATGACATCCGCCTGAGGGTTTGCACCTTTTTTCAACCACTCCTCTGCTTGCGCTAAATCACCCGCATGCACGGCATACCAGAAATAGAGAACCGGATTATCGGAAGAGAAGCTCATGCTTTCCTCACGCACCCAAGCATTGTAGCGGGCCGCATTCTGCGGTTTCACCCCATACCAACACAATTTGCCGAATACCCTTTGGGCACGGGGCGGCACCAAATCCACCGCAGCTTTGCCCACATTATTACGAAGGGCGGGATTCGCCCCATGGGCCAGCAACAAGCTCACCATATCATACGCATTTTCACCACCCGATGCAGCCGCCAGCATCAACGGGGTGTTGCCCTGCTTATCCACCACGTTAGAATTTACCCCGGCTGCCAACAACAAACGCGCCGCCTCTACAGAGCCATACTTAGCAGCAACGTGCAGGGGAGACACTTCATCACTGAGCGGGCTGCCGTAGTTATCCCACAACATGTCGTGCGGGTCAGCCTTGCGCTCTTTCAGCAACCAACTAATGGTGTTAACCGCATTATACTGAGCCGCAGCGCGCAGCAAAGCACCGTTTTCCACACGGCCTTCAAAAAAAGAGGATTCGCCTTTGCGTTTGGAGGCAAACGGGCGCTTGCATACGGCATGCGTGCACACCCAAATATCAGCGGGGATTTCGGGGCTGTCGGCTTTCAGAATCTCCAGCAAACGCTCATTGGCAGACATTCGCGACTCAGATGCCACAGTGCCGTCTGCCCCCGCACAACCGGGCACAGCCTCAACCCTGAGGCTGCTCAACGAACCAATTAAAATGGGCAATAAAATTTTCATGGTAATAAGTAACAAAATAACACTAATTTATAGACGCTTTTAAAGCCGAGCCCGTTCAAAAATCCATCAAAAAAAACACAACTGACTATCAATTTGTTACGTCCTGTTTCACACCTTGATATTTAATAATAGCGGCACCATGTTTACGCATGAGCGACACATAGTCGTCATCATCGTTACCGTAATCATATACAGGCAAGTTTTTGGCATTGGCACCATAGCGAAGCAACAATCGAGCCACTGCCGGAGGATTCCACTCGGCATACCGCAGCGCGCAGGCGTTCAAATAGGTTGTTTCGGCGGCGTTGGGGTCTGCTCCGGCTTGCAGCAAAAGCTCTATCACTTTAACGTTATCCGGGTCACCGCCGGTCACGGGGGTATCCATGGCAGCAATGAGCGCCGGTACCCCATCCACACTACACGCATCGGGACTTGCCCCGGAGGCTAACAGGCGGCGCACACCTGCCACGTCTCCCATCATGGCGCACCATACTAATTCTCTATCAATTGTAGATTTAAGCCCTGTTTTTTTAAGCTTCTTCACCATCTGCGGATTATGCGAATAATCATGGATTTGACTGTAGGCCAAATCCAGCGCATTATGCCCGGCGTTGCTGCGGGCAAAAATATCTGCACCGGCAGAAATATAAAAATCAAGCATATCTAAGGCCCCCTGCACTTCGCCGCGGTCCTCGGCATATGGGGAGCCGATACCCGGCAACGCCAACAGCGGGGTAAGTCCCTTGCAATCCCTCGCATGAACATCTGCCCCGTGCTGCACCAGTATGCGAGCTTGCGCTACGGCATACCCTTGGTCTGCATCATCATCTACATCTATAAAAAACAAAGGGGTGCGACCACACCGGGTATCATCAACAGCATTTACATCCACCCGGTGCTCTTTCAGATAGTCCTGCACCACTTGCGCGGACTCTGAAACAGACAACAGCTCCGTAAACGGCCGCTCGTGCGTACAAGCCACCAACACGCAACACAAACTCAACAGGCACGTTCTCATCTTTGCAAAATATTCTACCTATATGTACGTGCCTTTGCGAGCCAATCTTTCAAAAAAATTGCCCCTGCTGCATTTTTGGGCAACAGGGGCAAAACCTTACGGAGCAATCCTTATAATAATCTCGTTTTTACTGACTCTTACACTACCATCAGCCGGCCACGCCGGCATAGTAGAGTAAACTGCCTTATGGCGTTCAACATCTGATTCCTCCCCTCGTTTTAATCGAGGTAAACGTAAATAATAAAAATAATAATCTGTCCAAACCTTATCTTTTATAATGTTAGGATACGCCTGATTCATACAAAAGCCCACCTTATCAATGTCAAATAAAGGTTCTGTACAAATCGGCTGCTTACCCAAAACATATATGGGGCAATCTTTCAAGCCCTCTTGATTGGCCAACTGTTGAGCCTGAATATACATCATTAAGACCTCCTCTTTACTTCTTTGCCAAGCCCAATGTTCATCTCTGGCAACGGTTGAGACTCGGCATACAGCTGTAATGAAAATCACCGTACCGAAAACGGTCAGAATTTTAATGGGCAACCACTTCTCATGCACAGTTACAATTAATACCCCCCACATAGAAGCAAGAGCTAACGGTTCTGCCACATAGGCACGCTCCGGCAACGATGTGAGCAAAATCGCATTTGCAACATACGGCATAATGATTATTCCTGCAATAAATGATATACATAGCAAAGATTTAAATTTGTACATGTATATGACTCTTACACCTAAAATAAGAGCAGGAATGAAGATGGATACCAGTACCCAATATCCGTTCGATATAGCATCTAAAATATGACATAACGGAACCTTGATAAAATAATGCGCCATTATTCTTAGTTGCAGTAGAAAAGGAGCGTCAAGAACGCATCTAAAATCCCCGCGCATAGTCGCCTGATAAGCCTTAACGTGATACATTGTATGCGGACTGGGTTTTATCCATTGAATCAGGAGGAATTCTATTGCATAATATCCCCCCAAGGCAACTATGCCCCCCCCCGCAGCATACATTATATCCTTAACACTACATAAACCATTCGAAGATTTCAGACATTTGAGCAGTAAATATGCACCCATCAACACCCCGTAATATAAAATGAGGGTCTGATAAGTTGAAATCGCACAGCAAAGCAAGATAGCACTCCCCGCCAGTGTACAGATTCTCCCTTTTGGCTTAACCTGAAAATATACAGCAGCACTGGCACATAAAAAGCCTAAAGCAAGCACGTGGCTCTGATTAGAATAACACAGTTGATATACCCATTGTGTACACCCCAAATAAAAAACGGCATACAAAATCTGGGAGAACAACTTGTTTATACCAAAAATTTTAGTCTGCAAATAAATTGCACCGCTCATGAATAACCCGGCAAGAATTCCGGCTCCATACGGCAAAAATTCTCCGCAATCGAATAGGACACGGAAAAGATATACCCCCCATCTACCGTTGCAAAGCATCACGTTAAGATGCCTATTAGGAAATATTGCTTCCTCTAATGCAACACCATGTCTTACACACATCGGGAAATAAATAAGAATATATAATATGAAGAAAAAAAACATCAGACATACATCCGTTTTATACTTTCCCATAAAATCTTTATTATCCATTATTCAAATAAACATCTTGAGTTAATACATGATAAGCGTAAATTCCCCCTGTCACATTTATTTAACAGGGGGAATTTTATAGGAGATTAAAATTTAGGCTATTCGTGAGACAAAGCAGTACCACTCGCATCCTCAGCGGATTTACCGAGGTAAGAGGGCAACTCTACACCCACGCTGGAGGCGAGCTCATGCAACGGCAGTGTGCCGGTGACCAAGTTTTGCACAAAACCACCCACGGAGCCGGCTTTGTCGTTGCCGCCGCCCATGACCACCACCTTGTCGAAGCTGAGGCCACGCACGGCGCTGGCCTGAGTCTCCACAATCTGCGGCAACTGCTCTGTAACAAGCAAGCCGGAAGCAGAGCGGGCATCCCCCGCGGCGGCAACAATTTGGCGGAAACCGCTTGCCTTAGCCTCAAGAGCAGCCTGAATGGCCGCGGCCTGACCACGGCCCACCAGCTCAAGGCCTTCACCCTCTGCCTTCTTCTTGAGCAGAAGAGCCTCTGCCTCACCCTTGGCGAGCTCAAGGGCGGCGTCACCCTCTGCCTTGTTGGCGATAACAAGTGCTTGAGCTTTACCCTCTTGCTCTTTCACGAGCACGGCGGCAACAGCCTCTGCGGCAATCTCTTGCTTGCGTTTTTGAATCTCGGCAGCCACAAGTTCGTTGGCTGTTTGGGTGGCTCGCTCAAGTTCGGCGCGCTTCATTTCTGCCTCTCGGTTAGCAATGTAACCGGCCTCTTCAGCCTTGGCGGCCTGCTCTTTCTCTGCCACCACGGCAATACGATGAGCCTCTGCCTGGCGCACTTTGAGGCGGGCGTTGGAGTCTGCCACTTTCATTTGGGCCTCGTTGTTACCCTCCACAGCGGCAGCGTTGGCCATAGCCACCTGCACAGTCTGGTCTCGCAGGGCCTCTGCCTTACCGATTTCGCCGCGGCGGGTTTCCTCTGCCACCTTGATCATGGCATCATTAATAGCGCGGGCGGCAGCCTCCTGACCAAGGGCGGCAATGTAGCCGGAAGCATCACGAATATCGGTAATATTGGCATTGATGAGGTAGAGCCCCACCTTGTGCAGCTCAACATCCACACCGTTGGTAATACCTTTAATGAGCTTCTCGCGGTCGGCATTAATCTCTTCAATGGTAAGGGAGGCAATCACCACACGCATCTGGCCCATGATGATTTCGGATGCGAGATCGCGAATATCCTGACGTGTGCGCCCCAGCAAACGGCTGGCTGCGTTCTGCATAATCTCGGGGCGAGTACTGATGCCCACAATGAAGGAGGACGGAACATCCACACGGATATTCTGGCTGGAGAGAGCCCCCTTGAGCGGAACATCAATGTTGATGGGGTTGAGGTCCATGAAGGCATAGTTTTGCACGATGGGCAGCACAAAAGTGGCACCGCCGTGTATACACTTGGCAGATTTGCCCGCGCCTACGTTACCATAGACGATAAGAATTTTGTCTGACGGGCACATCTTGTAGCGGCTGAACAGCACGGCTATGGTTCCCAGAATAAAGACAACGAGCGCAATAACGGCCACGATGCCTCCTACGGAATCACCGGATGCAGCGGAAGATGCTGCCAGCGTATGGAGTATGGTTGTGTTCATTGATTATGATTGGGGGTTGAGATTATTTGGAATCCGTGCCGATGGGGCGTACGGTAAGCTGATATGTAGTGGCATGCACTACCTCTATGCGGGTCTGAGCAGGCAGCGGGGTGTCGCCCTCCTGAATAGCGGCCATGGTAATAAGCTGGCTGGGGTGGCTCACCTGCACCTGCCCGCCCGGCTCGCCATGCGGGGGTATGGTTACATATACCGTGCCGGTCATGCCCACCAGTGTTTCATACTTGAGAGAACCATCCGACTTGAGGCTGTAAATAAACTTCATGAGCGCAGCAACCAGCACAAACATGAGTACACCCAACAACAGTCCTACCGTAATACCCATGCCCACGCCCGAGCCGTTCACTACCGTAAGATAACCGCCCCAGCCAAACCCCAGAATAAAGGCAATAATAGCGCGGGTGGAGAACATGCCGGCATCGCCATCCACATCTCCGGCGGCATCGGCAGCGTCCGCACCATCGGCAACATCTGCCACAGCAGAGCAGATAAACATAACCAGAGAAATCAGCGTGGCCGCCCAAGCAATAGTGCAAAAGATACCCGCGGCAGAGTCAAAATGCGGCAACAAATCCGCAGCTTTCAGGAGGTTCAGAATCCAAGTCCAAATGTCGGCTAATGTTTCCATAAAGTTAAGTTTTCTACTACGCACAATCTACATGTAATCACGCACTAAGTCAAACAGAAATTACGCCACAACACAAATTCTATAACTTTTTTACGGTTATACAGGAAATTTGTCTTGCATCTTGCAGATAAGCTGCTATTATACCCGCACCTCTTCAAGGTCGATTTGCCGCAGCCACGAAAAATCAACCCATTAACAAGAGATACATACGACAATGAGCGAAATCAACGTCAACGACTTCAAGATCAACGAGAAAGACACCGGCTCCACCGGTTACCAGGTTGCTGTGCTTACCAAGCGCATCGCCCACCTTACGCAGCACCTTGCCACCAACAAGCACGACCACTCTTCACGCCGTGGTCTGCTCATGATGGTTGCCCGCCGCCGTAAGCTGCTCGATTATGCCAAGCGCACCAACAACGAGCTCTACAAGAGCTTGCTTGTTCGTCTTTCCCTCCGCCACTAATCAGCGGCAGAGCCAAAGGTTCGAGAAGTCTCAAACCAACCATTCACAAAACCCGCAGAGAGGTCGAACTCTGCGGGTTTTATGTTGCTCCTTAAAAATTGTTGTAACAGTAGCGGCTTAAGATTGACTACTCCCGACAAATGGCGTATAATGCCCCCATGGCAGGTGAAGCAACAGCTTATGTGTTTTTTGGTAGCGATGAAGGTGCCGCAGGCAGTGCGGCCCTCAAAACGTATACCGAGCTTACTGCCGGTGGCGATGGCTGGGGAGATGAGATGATAGACGGCGCCGCTGCCACAGCAGATGAGGCCGTGAGCATTATACAGCGTGCTATCTCCGGCCTGCAAATGTTCAACATGTTCGGTGGGCGCAAAGTGATATGGCTTAAGGGTGCCACCTTTTTGGCAGATACCCCGAGCGGCGCACGCAGCGAAGCTGTACAAGAGGCTATGGATGGGCTCATTGCAGCCCTGGAAAACCTGCCTACCGACACCTTCTTTGTACTGAGCAGCGCAGAGATGGACAAACGCCGCAGCTTCTTCAAAAAACTGGGCAAGGTGGCAGAGGTTAAGGAGTTCTCCAAGATTGACATCACCAAACCCGGGTGGGAGAGCGAGGTAGCGGCCCTTACCTTGCGCATGGCCAAACCACTGGGACTTACCTTTGACAACAACGCCTTGGACCTCTTTGTGCAGCGTGTGAACGAGAGTACGCGTCAAATTGCAAACGAGCTCTCTAAGCTGGATGTGTACTTGGGGCCGGACCGCCGCCGCATTTGCCTGCAAGATATTGACCTGATGGTAGCGGTATCCCGCAACGGTGTTATTTTTGAAATATCTCGAGCCATTGAGCAAAATAACAGCCGTTTAGCGGTTAGGCTCATCAATGAGCAGCTGGACCACGGCGAGCAAGCCGTATCCATTATGCGCGCGGCCATTGTGCCTACCGTGCGCAACCGCTTTTGTGCCCGCTTGCTGATGGATGCTTTCTCTATCAAAGCAGATAATTACCGCAGCTTTGAATCAGCCCTCAACAAGCTGCTCCCCATGGACCGCAAAATGCTGCCCCTCAAAAAAGACGGCACGCCGAATGCCTATGCCCTTTTCAACGCAGCACGCACCTGCGGCAAGCTCACCATGCGCAAAGCCCGCAAAGACTTACAACACTGCGCCACGGCAGACCGCCAGTTGGTGTCCTCTCAGCTGGATGACCGTGATATCCTACACAAACTCATTATCGCACTCACGGCGTAATTATATTAAAAGCAAACCATATCTCAACAAATGAAGCTTATCTCCAACTTTCTTAAAACAGCGTTTACTGTCGACTTCAGATTGGCAGTTAAAATGATTATAAATAAAATTGTCTACAGAAATAGAGAGAAGTATATTCATGCAAATAATCTTGCTAAATTCGATTATATAAAATCGAGATTTTCTTATTTATTAAAGAAATATAATAAGCCTCAAAGTTCGGATGCAAAAAACACCGGGCCAATATGGGTTTTTTGGTGGCAAGGGCAAGATAATATGCCGGAAATTGTCAAACTATGTTATAATCAATTGCTGCAGTCTTCCACCGCTGCTCATCCGGTCGTTTTTCTCCATGAAAAGAATTTAAACGATTATATTGTCATTCCTGAATACATAATAAATAAAGTTAAATCGGGCATTATTTCTTTTACTCACTTTTCAGACATTGTAAGACTTTCTCTTCTTGCCGAACACGGCGGACTGTGGATAGACAGTACCGTTTATGTTCATAATATAATTGATGAAGAAATATTTTCGAAACGCTATTTTTCTGCAAAAGCTCCCTTTAATCCCAAATACATATCTCGTTGTGAATACACTGGATTCTTAATTGGTGCTGCCCCTCAATCCAGATGGATATTATTTGCTCGAGATCTTTTATATGAACACTGGAAACATTCACAAATACTGTTGGACTACGTATTTATCGATTTCATTCTAATCACAGCTTTTGATGAATTACCTCATCTAAAAGAAGAACTCACCCCCTGTATTCGATATACCCCTCATATTCATAAGATTGAAGAAATGAGAAACTTAAAGTGTAATGAGGCGGATTTTAACAAATATCTTGAGGAATGTCAGTTTTACAAGTTATCTTACAAATTAGAATTTAAGCAACTCACTCCGGATAATGATTTAACATGGTATGGTAGACTTGTTAAAAACAAGCGCCACACGGAGAACGGCTAGTCATTCTTCATGAGTATACATCAGAAACAATGCAAGGGGATAGCACAAGCAGCCTTATCATGGCGGGCTTACAACTTTCGGGCTCGTATTCACAGCTTCCAAACCCAAGCAAATAACGAATGATTCTTTCTGCGCTACTATTTATAGTCCTTGACATTTTCCAGATAAATCATATATAATCCTGCTGCGCTGCACACATGAACGATAAAGCCGCCAATACGCCATCCCCCATAACGGTTACATCCCCCCTGTTACCGCAGCTGGAGGATTTTACCGAATTGCTGCAGGATATTTGGCAGCGCAAATGGCTTACCAACAATGGCCACTACCATAAATTACTGGAAGAAGCCTTGGCCGACTACTTGGGGGTGCCCTATATCAGCCTCTTTACCAACGGCACCCTGCCCCTTATTACAGCGTTGCAGGCTCTCGGGCTTACCCATGGAGAGGTTATTACCACACCCTACTCTTTTGTGGCCACCACCCATGCCCTCATTTGGAACGGACTTACCCCTGTTTTTGCAGATGTTGACCCCATATACGGCAACCTGGATCCGGCAGCGGTG
>SUVJ01000122.1 GCA_015062045.1 Akkermansiaceae bacterium | reverse complement strand
GTAAGACCCGCGTAGGCGTTGTTGTCTCCACCAAGATGAACAAGACCATCGTTGTGGAGTATGTTGCCCGCGTTCCCCACCCCCAGTTCAAGAAGATCGTTAAGAAGAGCAAGAAGTTCTATGCTCATGACGAGAACGAGACTGCCAACGTGGGTGACACCGTGCGTATTCGTGAGACCCGCCCGCTTTCCAAGATGAAGTGCTGGGAGCTCGTCGAAATCATCAAACACTAATCATAAACGGAAAGGACATTACATACCATGCTCCAGATGGAATCCCTCGTACAGGTTGCCGATAACACCGGCGCCCGCACTGCCAAGATGATCGGCGTTATCGGCAAGTCCGGTACCGATCAGGCCCACATCGGTGACATCATCACCTGCCACATCCGTGAGTCTATCCCCACCGCCTCCGTTAAGAAGGGTTCTGTGGTGAAGGCTGTTGTGGTGCGCACAGCTGCTCCGATTCGTCGCGATGACGGCTCCGTGCTGCGCTTCGACACCAACGCTGTGGTTGTCATCGATAAGGATAACAACCCCAAGGGCACCCGTATCTTCGGGCCCGTGGCTCGCGAGCTTCGTGAAAAAGGTTTCATGAAGATCGTGTCCCTCGCCCCCGAGGTGCTCTGATACCGTTAGGTATTTGTTGAATCTCATGGCCCGGTTGCTTCCACTCAGCAACCGGGCCGATTCTATTTCTCCACTTTTGAAAACACGCCACAGCTCCCCCCCTGCCTACCGACAAAGCTTTCCTTAAAAAATTGATAAGCTGAGGATAAAACCCGTGCTTTGTTTTAGCGAACAGCTATTGATTAAGCCTTATTGTACATCTCCTCGTAGTATTTTTCATACTCGCCGGAGGTAATGTTATCGAGCCAGTCTTGGTTATCCAAGTACCAGCGCACGGTGAGCTCTATGCCCTCTTCAAACTGAAGGGAGGGGGCCCAACCGAGCTCGTTTTTGAGTTTGTTTGAGTCAATGGCGTAGCGCAGGTCGTGCCCGGCGCGGTCTGTCACATAGGTGATGAGGTGGTCGCTGTGGCCGGCAGGGTTGCCCAAAAGTTTATCCACGGTTTTGATGAGTACTTTGACAATGTCAATGTTTTTCCACTCATTAAAGCCGCCGATGTTGTAGGTATCCCCCACTTGACCGTTGTGGAAAATGACATCAATGGCGCGTGCGTGATCTACCACGTAGAGCCAGTCTCTCACGTTTTCACCTTTGCCGTAAACGGGCAGGGGCTTACCGTGGCGAATGTTGTTGATGAAGAGGGGTATGAGCTTCTCCGGGAATTGGTATGGCCCGTAATTGTTGGAGCAATTGGTTACCAGCGTGGGCATGCCGTAGGTATCATGATAGGCGCGCACAAAGTGGTCGCTGGAGGCTTTGGAGGCACTGTACGGGCTGTGCGGGGTATAGGGGGTGGACTCCGTAAAGAAGCTGCTGCCGTAGGGGGCGGGCTCCTCCGGCCGGTCCAGCTCCAAAGCGCCGTACACCTCATCTGTAGAGATGTGGTAAAAGCGCTTGCCGCTCCATTGACCGCCCCAGTGTTGGCGGGCTGCTTGCAACAGGCTCAGCGTGCCCATTACATTGGTGCGGGCAAAGGTGAACGGGTCTTTAATGGAGCGGTCTACATGGCTCTCTGCCGCCAAATGGATAACGCCGTCAATATCGTATTCCTGCATCACGGCGCACATTTTATCATAGTCGCAAATATCTGCCTTTACGAAAACGTAGTTTGGTGCGTTTTCAATATCTTTCAGGTTAGCAAGATTGCCCGCATAGGTGAGGGCATCCAGGTTTACGATACGGTACTCCGGGTATTTGTTGACAAAGAGCCGTACAACGTGGGAGCCGATAAACCCGGCACCACCGGTAATGAGGATATTTTTGCAGAATTTCATTTGATAAGAGTCATTAATTTTTGGCCGTACGGGTTATTGGCCATGGATTGTGCAGCCTCCAAGAGCTTTTCCTTGCTCAGCCAGCCGTTGCGGTAGCCTATTTCCTCCAATGCTGCCACCAGGAATCCCTGCCGCTTTTGCAGCACCTCCACAAAGGTGGCGGCCTCGCTCAGGGAGTCGTGCGTGCCGGTATCCAACCAAGCATAGCCGCGCCCCATGGTGAGCACCTTAAGCTGCTTTCTGTTCAAAAACTCTTGGTTTACACTGGTAATCTCCAGCTCGCCTCGGGCGGAGGGGGTAATGGTTTCTGCCACGTTCACTACCTCATTGGGGTAAAAATAAAGCCCCACAACAGCGTAGTCAGATTTAGGGTGCTCCGGCTTTTCCTCCAAAGATATGCAGTTGCCCAAGGCATCAAACTCCGCCACCCCGTAGCGGGAGGCATCTTCCACCTGGTAGCCGAACACCGTGGCCTTGCGCTCATTCTTGGCCGTGGCAACGGCTCTGCGCAACATGCCGGTAAGCCCCGGACCATGGAAAATGTTGTCGCCCAGTACCAAACAAACATCATCCTCTCCAATGAACTCGCGGCCTATAATAAAGGCTTGTGCCAGCCCCTCCGGACGCGGTTGCACGGCATAGGTAAAATGCACGCCGTAATCGCTGCCGTCTCCCAGCAGGCGTTGGAACCCTCCCATGTCCTCCGGTGTGGAGATTATCAAAATGTCCTGAATCCCAGCCAACATGAGTACAGAGATGGGGTAATACACCATCGGTTTATCATAGATGGGCAGCAACTGTTTGCTTACCCCTTTTGTAATGGGGTACAGTCGCGTGCCGGAGCCTCCTGCCAAAACGATACCTTTCATGAGAGAAATCTTACAGCTCACAAGCTAACACATATCGGCTTCACTGTAAAGAATAATCGGTGTTCTCAAGTTTTTTTCTTGATTAGCGGGGTTGTTTTCAAGTATAACAAGTGTGCTATGAATTCTTCCTTTATATTGGCCTTGATAAACAGTGTTTTGTTGTGGGCGCAAGAGCCCGCCCCTGTCATCATCGGTGGTGAGGATGGCCCTACCTCCATCTTTTTGGCTAAGTCCACGCCGGAGCAGGGGCCTGAGCTCGCTCATATGGCAGCTGCCGTACAAGCTTTGCAACATCTGTATGCCACGTTGCTTACCCTTAAAGAAGAGTCAGATATAAAGCCCGCTTTGCCTGCCATTGAAAAAGCCATAGATGCTTATGATGCGAGCATGGCCGCCATACCCAATACCTGGAAACCGCAGGAGGAAGATTTAAAGGAGTGGCGCGCTGCCCACCTTGCCCTCAGAACCCTGTGCACGGGTGAGGATTTTACGCAACTTGTGTGGCATAATGATGCACTTAAATACTACCTGTTGCTCAAATCTGCCCATTTGCCTTGCTACATTTACGAAGAAACGGCGGAGTATATGATGATGTCATCATCCATGCCCGGTATGGAGGATGACACTGCCATGAAACCCCACGCAGATAAAGTGCGAGCAGAAGCCGCAGAGCGCCACGCTGCCTTTATGCAGGCTCATGCCGCAGAATATGCCGGTGGTAACGGTGAAAATTCGGATAATGCTATCATCCTTCGCCCACTGACAGCGCTTGCTGAGGATGCCGAGCCCGACGATGAGGTGCAGACTCAACTCATCCGCGCCTACATGCATGCTGTTTACCCGCAATTTAACACCGGCTACAGCTTTGTGCAGGCCTCTCCCAATGGTGCGTTTTATGTTATCATGACCCACTACCCCGGTGTGTATGAAGATGCCGAGGGCGAGCCTCATCTGGTGTCGTTTCATGTATATTTCTGCACAAAAGTTTCCCGCAAAACAGCACAAGATTAAGCTTGTTTTGTGGTAATCGGTAGAAAATATGCTTTTCAATGCGTACTTTATAGTGTAGACTCTTCTCACAAGCATGAAAATATTTCGTATTTTGACAATGGTGCTCGCTTTTAGCGTGGCGGC
>SUVJ01000121.1 GCA_015062045.1 Akkermansiaceae bacterium | reverse complement strand
ATGGGTCAAGAGGCAGAAAAATGCTTTCTCCTTGGTGCCTTTTTCTGCCTCTTGACCCATGGAAATCCATGTATCGGTGTTAATGATGGTGGCACCGCGCACGGCTTGCTCGGCATCTGTGGTGCAGATAAGCCCGGCATAATCGAGAGCAGCTAAGGTATCTGCCTTGGGCAGAGCATGCTCCGGGCCGGCCAAGGCGAGTGTAAAGCCAAGGTGTTTGGCAGCCCACATCCAAGAGCGGCCCATGTTGTTATCCACGTCTCCCAAGAAGGCGATTTTCATGTCTTTCCACGCACCTACGCCATATTTTTCTTCCAGAGTCAGCAAATCCGCAAGGATTTGGCAGGGGTGCTCCTGATCTGTCAGGGCATTGATGGTGGGGAGCTTAGAGTATTGGGCAAAATCTACAACCTCATCTTGCCCATAGGTGCGAATAACCGCACCGTGAATCATGCGGCCCAACACGCGAGCCGTGTCTTTGATGGGTTCCCCGCGGCCTAATTGAATGTCTCTGGTGGAGAGGAACATGGGGCGCCCCCCAAGCTCGGAGATACCCACCTCAAACGATACGCGGGTGCGGGTAGAAGATTTGGAGAAAATTAGTGCCCATGTTTGGCCTGCAAGCGGTTGTGCCGTGTGGTGACCACGCTCTGCCTTAAGCTTGTGCCCCAAGGCAAGAAGCTCGCGTATTTGGTCTCCCGTTAATTCTTCTATGGAAAGCAACTGGTTCATGGTGTTATCTGCCGGTGAAAGCAGGAAACTACCATATTTGACCCCGTTTGTAAAGGTCAGATTGAGTCAGCTTTTACTTATCTGCATGCCTCATGTTGTGAAGAATGGCATCTGCCATGTTACGCACGGTTTCCTCTAATATGTTGGAGAGGTGGCTGCCTTGGCGGTAATCTGCGGGTGCAAAGAAATCCACCCTATGCTGGCCGGATTTCAGGTTATAACATTTGCGGAAGCTCTTGCGGGAATCATCGCAGGGGTTGTACACGGCAATGCTGGTGCCCCCCAGTTGGCGCATCACGGTAAAGCAGGGTACATCCGTAGGCCCATCTCCCAGGTAAATCATGTGCTTGAAGGGGATGGGGCGTAAATCGCTGTCCATGTGGTCGTTAACATCCTCCGTATAGTCAAGCATGCCCTTGTTGATGCGGAACAGGAATTGTGTTTTAGTGGTATGAGAGATAACGCGTTTGGGGAAATTGATGCAGCCGTTGGACTCGCTGAACTCACAGGCAAACACCTCTTTCATGTAGGGGCGTATGATAGAGCCGTCTATAATGGATTTAATGCCGCTGGAGATAATGTAAAACTCAACGTGTATGCCGGCAAAGCGATGCTCCGGGCTGAGGGCTCGCTGCTCAAAGGTTTGGAAAAACTCCGGTATGCCGCGGAAGAAGGTGAGTTTTTTGCCCAGCTCTCGCAGTGTCTCGTTGCTCACGCCGTCTATGCTGAGGGTATCGAGCAGCTCTTTGAGGTAACTGAGCTCACCGTCCCAACCTTCTTGCTTACTGCGGTCATTGCACTTTTTCCAAAACAGTTCAGCATTGATACCGAACTCGGGGAAGATGGTGTCCTCCTGCATGTTGTGGGGGCTGAGAGTCTGGTCAAAGTCAAAGATAAGTGCGATTGTGTTTTGCGGTACGGCCATAGTCTACTTATACCGCTAAAGGTGTGATGTTTCAAGCAAAATCGGGCGAGAAAGAGCAAAAATACCTTGCCAGAGGGGGCCTTTTGCTGCATAATGCAGGTGACATGTTGCAAGCCACAGATGTTACAGGTGATTTGTTGAAGGCGGTTTCCCGCTCGTTTTATCTTACCATCCGCTTTTTGCCCATGCAAATGCGGCCGGCAATTGCACTGGGTTACATGCTTGCCCGTGCCACGGATAGTGTTGCCGATACGTCATCTGCAGAGGCTCAAAAGCGAGTAGAGGTGTTGCATGCCATGGCTGCCGTGATAGCGGGGCACTCAGAGCAGGTGCCCGCGTTGATGCAAGTGTTGCAACAGGAGATTGCCCCCGGGCTGAGCCATGAATCCGAAAAAACATTGCTCTGTGAGTTTGCTGCCTGTTTGCAGGCTTTGGAAACCTTTGATGCCGTGCAACGCGCCCTGATTCGCAAGGTGCTTTCTATCATTATTGAGGGGCAGGTGTGGGATTTAGTGGCGTTTGGTGAGCATAATACCGTGCAAAATGATGAGGAAACCCATACCTATACCTACCGCGTTGCGGGGTGTGTCGGCGAGTTTTGGACAGATTTGGGCTATGCCACCATGGGGGATGCATTTTGCCCCCCCGCCCGTCGGGAGCTCATGACCCAAGCAGGTATTCGCTATGGTAAGGGCTTACAGTTAATCAATATCCTACGCGATATGGAGGAAGACGCCGCCCGCGGGCGCTGCTATCTGTGCTCCGATCCCGATAAGTGGTTAAACCGTGCGGAGCGGTATATGAACGACGGTTTGGACTACAGCCGCCGATTGGGTACTTTTAAACTGCGCTTTGCCTCCATGTTACCGGCTCTCATCGGCAAGAAGACCATACAGTTGCTCCGTAAGACTACCTTGGGGCAAGGGAAGGTAAAAATCAAGAGATTCGCCGTATATGCGTGCTTGCTTAAGGCTGTTTTACTGAGTTTGAGGGGTAAAGCTTAGAGCCCCATTTTGCCGGGGTTGAGCAGGCCTTGCGGGTCGAGAGCCGCTTTGAGTGCTTTGTGCACGGCTATAGCCTCTGCGCCAACGGCTTGGTGAAACCATGGTGCTTTAGCAAGCCCAATGCCGTGCTCACCCGTTATGCTGCCACCGTGTGCCAATACCCAATCAAATAGCCTGTGTACCAAGGCATCCGCCGGGGGGCGTATATCTTTGCCTTGTGCATCTTTGAGCACCATAATGTTGGTGTGGATATTGCCGTCTCCCGAGTGCCCGAAACAGGCTACGGGTATACCGGTTTCCTGCTGCATGGAGGCGCAAAACTCTACCAGTTTCACCAGTGCCGAGCGTGGTATAACGATATCCTCATTTAATTTTGTAAGGCCGGTGGCCTTGAGGCTGTAGGAGAACTCACGGCGCAGTTGCCAGATGGCTTCCACCTCCGTTTCCGTGCGGGCTGTCACCACTTGCGAGGCACCCGTGTGTTTCAGGATTGCGGCTATATCGGTAAGCTCTGCGTTAACGGCATCTTCTCTGCCGTCTATCTCAACAATGATATGCCCTTGGGCATCTGCCGGGAATATGCCCGGCCCCAAGTGATTGCGAGCAGCTGCCAAGGTGAAGGCATCCGTAATTTCCATGGCCGCAGGCAAATGCCCGCCCTGTAAAGTGTTTTGCACGGCGGCGGCAGCTAAGGAAAACTGCGGGAAACTGGCATGCAGGGCCATGCGTGCCTGCGGGGCGGGGATGATGCGCAGCGTGGCTTGAGTGATGATACCCAGCATACCCTCACTGCCGCAAAACAGCCCTACTAAATCGAAACCTTGCTTGTTTTTATGAGTTCTGCCACCGCAGTTGAGTACACGGCCATCTGCCAATACGACTTGCAAACCGAGCACATACGCCCTTGTGACCCCGTATTTGAGGCAACGGGGGCCACCTGCATTGGTGGCAATGTTACCGCCTATGCTGGACTCCTTGCGGGAGGCGGGATCCGGCGGGTAGAACCACCCCTGTTTCAGACACGCCTCTTGCAAATCTGCCGTGAGTACACCTGCCTCTACCACAGCAACGCCATCTGCCGCATTAACCTCGATGATGCGTTGCATGCGTGCTACGGAAATAACGATGCCGCCTTTTACGGGTACACAGCCCCCCACATAGCCCACACCGGCACCGCGCGCCGTTACGGGGATGTTGTGCTGTGCTGCAAACTTCATGGCAGCAGCCACATGCTCCGTACATTCTGCCAACACTA
>SUVJ01000032.1 GCA_015062045.1 Akkermansiaceae bacterium | reverse complement strand
CGCCTCCGGCTTCCTTCCCACCCCACATTACTGTGACGCAGTTGCCTTTGGCTATTTGATTCCGCCCTGTCAGCGGCTCATTGGGGCCTTTCACCCCAGTTACGTGTCATGCCTGACGTACAATAAATCAGGCGTTGGGGGAAATCCTCAACGCCTTTTCAGGTGGCTGGCAGCCCCTCTGCCGAGGGCTTGCCGATGGGTGGCAGGTGGCTGGCAAGGTTTGCCGATAATTTCTCATTTATCCACGGCTTGTTTCTCAAGTGCGGCGCGGCGATACAACCCGCATACTCTTGTGGTGAGAGCTACAGAAAAACTGCAACATGGCACCACCGTGTACCATGCCGTGCTGCGTTTGAAGGATTCTCGCTGGCACACGGTAGGCGCAGTCGGGCTGCCACGCGGGTTTGATACCGAGCTGCACTACCGTTTGTGTGACAATAAGCTGCAATGTGTGGATGCTGAGGGGCTGCCGGTGGCAAGCATTGCGCTGCATGGCGCCTTAACAGATTCCCCGCAATATGTACAAATGCATTGCGATGGGCGTATCTCGCAAGGGCATGTAAACATTCAACTCACCAACACGCTCAACCGCAGTGTACGCCTTCGCCCCGGGGATTTTATTCTCTCTCACCGCGAGGCAGACGGCACCTTGCACTACGGCACTATTACAGCAGAATCTACGCAGGAAATTCTGCTGCCGCCACATGGTAAAAAAAGCCTGAGATTGAAGACGAATCAACGGGGGCACCAACAACTGCCCGGGCAGGTGTATGTTTCCTACCATGCCAATCTGCGCAAAAGGTATACGCAGGCTCCTGCTGCACATGAATGGGTACCCACTTACATGGAATCTGCCGTTTTACCGGCTATTCATCCCACTCACAACGAGTATGTCTACCCCCTCTGCGAGGATATGGCCGTGCATCTTCGTTTCGACCACGGCTTCACCTCCGGTATCGATTCCACTGTAGTTTACCTGACCGTTTACCGACGCGTAGAGGGTTATTGGTACAAGGTAGGCCAAATTCAGGGCAGAGCACACTCCCCCATTCAGCCTAACATATTCCGGGGGTGCTGCCGTTTGCAAGACAATGTGCTGCAATATGGTGAAAAACGCGGCGATAAGATACAGTGGGCAGGCTCTGTACCGCTGCATGATGTGAATACCGCATTTCAAAAATAAACATGCCCCACAAATTAGTGAATTTGAGGGGTGGCAGGGCTCTTTTTAGTGAGCCCCGCCGTTAAGGTAGGCCGTTACATCAATATAGATGTTCACCTCGTACACCTTTTCCTCATACACATAGAAAACGGTGGCGCTTTCCATGCGGCGGCCGTCATCGGTGATGGTTCTGCCCATGGCAAAGCGGTGGAATGCATCCTGCGGCAGGGCCATAACCACGGTAGCGATGTCTACGGGAGCATCGCTCTGCGTAAAGACCCACGGCTCTGCCTCCGTAAGACCGGGCCCCCCGGTTACGGGTATGCCCAAAGACTCGACAGCTTGGAGTATCATGGGCTCGAGCACGGCTTTTACCTGCGGAGTCGGCTCAATGGGGGCCATAACGGCACAGGGAGATGCCCCCAAGGCCTCCGCCAGTTTGAAAGAGCCGTAAAAGCGGTTGGTGTTGATGGCATCATGAATGGCAAAGAACCGGCTTTGCGAATACCCTTTTTGCTCGCAAAGAGCGCTTATGGCCTCCACGGGAATGGCCAACCCATAGCTCATCTCATTCACTTTTTTCATGAGGGGAGCAATGTTTGCCGCAGCGGCATCTGCGCTTGCTTTGTCACTGATACCTTCCATCTGCTTGAGCACCTGTACCAACATATCGGCAAACTCACCTGCACGGGCTGCATCTTGCGGGGTGGGGGTATAGGGCTCATCGTCTGAGGGCACAGCCTCTATGGTTTCAATCTCCTCAAGGGTATCTCCCATCAGGTTGGCCATGGTCTCCGAGCCGTAGTAACGATTTGTCTCTATCCGATTGAACAAACCAAGGGCGTAATCGTTGGTATAACCCAGTTCGGCAAGGGCTGCTACCATTTCCTCATCGCTGATACCATATCGGAGCCCGAGCTCGCGGCCTGTCTTCTCCGCATTCATCATGTAAATTGCCGCGGCATCCGCAGATTCTTTATCAGTTACATTCTCCATGCGTTTCAGCATTTCAAGGGCAATCTGAATCATCTGCTGTTTGGCAGACTCGCGGTCGGCAGGCACTTGTTGTGTAACGGGTTGCTGCATGTCACCCTGCGCATAGGTAAGCGGGGCAGCAGCTAACAGGGCAAATACAGGAAAACATTTTCTCATGACACCACCATACTAAAGCATTTTAGCTGAGTTGGCAAGAAAAACTTGCCAACTCATAACAAAGGGGGTATAGTGGGGGCATGTTCGCGATAAGGTCTGTTTCGTTGATTCTGCCATTCATGCTGTGCCTGAATAGCATAGCACAGGACCCCATGCCCGATACATTTGAGGCGGTGCAAACCTTGTGCCATGAAGATGCGGTATATTTGGTTTACAAAGGCGGATTATTGAAAACAAAAACCGCAGCAAGCAGCGAGCATAGCCGACAAAAAGCGCATGAATGGGTGGCACGCGCGTGCGATGACAGTGCCACACCGCCTGTATTGCATGATATTACGGTAAATTATATGGAGCATTGGCATACCATGGTGGTAAGTTATGTGAAGGAGACCTCGCCCGCTCAACGCTGTTACCATGTTTTAGTGAGGTGTGGTGGTTTTTGGTTTAAAACGGGCAGCTTGAGTTTCCCCGCTGCTCAAGACCCGGTAGATCAACATGAATACTACTGCGGGCGAATCTGCTTTTGGGATAGGCGCATGCAGGAAATTCCCTACGGCACATGGCCATTGCCGGAGAATGCTTTGAATGCTATCCAAACAGACACCCCCACCGCACTGCACCCTTATATAGGCGATGCCCTGCGGCCGTTCTTAATCTCTCACGCAGCTTTATGTGGTGCAAGTGCTTGTATGGAAGCTTTGCTAACACATGAAATGCACCTGCTCAAACCGGCAGAAACAGCTCAACTACGCGCATTTACCGCTGTAACAAAGGGGGATGCTGAACTTTTGCGTCAATGTGTAGCCGTGCCGGGGTTTGATGTAAATGCACCCTTGATCCGATTAGGTTCTATGTGGAGCGACAGTATTAATTTGTTGAATTGGGCGCTTCTGAAACATCAACCGGAGTGCGTGCGTATTTTATTGACACAGCCGGGCATTGCCCCGAATGGTAACAACAGTTTATCATCTCCCCTGCATGTGGCTATCAGTCATAAAGATGCAGAGATGGTACGGCTTTTGTTGGCTTGCGATGGTATAGATGTTAACCGACGCTCTTCCATGGGGTACCATGGTTACCACACGCCTTTACATGATGCTGCCGTCAACGGATTGACAGAAATTGTGCGTCTGTTGCTCGCCACACCCGGTATCGACATCCACGCCCGAGATAAAGGCGGCAACACTGCACTTGATTTGGCAGAAAAAAATGGGCACGCCCCATGTGCGGAGCTTATTCGGGCCCACCACGCACCGGCACCCTGACACCGTTACTGCTGCGGAGCTGTCAAAAAAAACTTGCAGCCTCATCATAAATGGGATATAGTGGCTGCATGCTCAAATATATTCCGCTATTGACAGCTTTGTTAGTGGTGCCTTGTGTGTTTACGGCGTGCAAGGACAACGCCCCCATGCAGCAATTAGCCTGTTTAGAGAAACCCTGCCTCCACCCGGAGGCAGAAAGTGACCGCGAGCTGTTGATGGAGCATTACCGCCGCTACTACGCCGGGCAAGAGGGCATAGAGGAGTTTCCCTATATTGCCGTGGTGATGTCTGTGGCTGCTTGTGAGCCGTCCTTGCGTCCGCAGGTGCTTGCCATGGTTAAAGAATTGCACAGCCGCGGTGCCTTGGTTGGGCAACCGTACACAGACGGCACCCTTGCATCCTTTTACGCCCTTTACATGGGGGACCCCGAGCTGATTGCATGGTTTACCGAGCAGGGATACCCGCCGCAAATGCCGGATAATACCCCCATGGGAAGACACTACCCCATGTTTGCCGCATACGGTGGGCAACTTGAATTGTTGAAACAACTGCATGCCGATGGGGCGCAACTCCATAGAAAAGATGCCATGGGACAAGGTATTCATCTGTATGCTGCCATGGCCGGCAGTATAGAGTGTTTGGAGTATTTGGCAGCAAACGGAGTAGATATTACTGCAAGCGGAGATAACGACAGCTCCCCGGCGATTGCCGCTGCATTCAGTGGCAATGTAGATTGTGTGCGTTACTTGGCGGATAAGGGGTGTGACGTACACAGCACCTATAAAGATGGTACCAACGCGCTGATGTATGCCGCCTGGGGTGGCAGCACGGAGATGATGGACTACCTGATAACACAGGGGCTGAGTGTAAATGCTTGCTCGGGGAACGGTACTACCGCCCTGCACCATGCCGCTTTCGGCGGGCATGTGCCTGCCATTCAATACCTCTTACAAAAGGGGCTTAATGTCAATACGGCAGATTCCCATGGCGTCACCCCGCTCATGTGTGCTGCCATGCGTGGTCATGTGCGAGCCATCCGTTTTCTGCTCCAAAACGGGGCTAACCGCAACGCTACGGATTCCGCCGGCAAAACAGCCTATCAATACGCACGTGCCAATGGTTACACCGCAGCCGCCAAAGTGTTGAAAGAGTGATAATCCCGGAATTGCGATAGTATCATATTTTACCTTGACGCTAAACAGGGTTTATACTATAATACCCCGCGATATGGCCGTTCAGGAAAATAAGAAACATTATGCAATTATCGGTGGTGGTGTAAGTGGGTTATCCACTGCATGCATGTTAAGGGAAGCCGGCTGTGAGGTAACGGTTTTTGAGAAGGAGTCCACCCCCGGTGGGTTGGTACGTTGCGCACGGGTGGAGGGGATTCTGTACCATTGCGTGGGCGGGCATGTGTTCAACTCTCGCAAACAGGAGGTGCTGGATTGGTTTTGGCAGCATCTCGATAAAAACGATTTTCAATTGGCTACACGCAATGCCGTTGTTTCTCTTGAAGATGGCACCAAGGTGGATTATCCCATAGAAAACCACCTCTACCAAATGCAGGAATCTCTGCGCAGTGCCATTATTGATGACCTGTTACAAATAGCTGCCAAGGGCTATGCTCAGGCAGATAATTTTGATGAGTTTTTACGCAACAGATTCGGTAATACCTTGTACAACGAATACTTTGCACCGTATAATCGCAAAATATGGCGCCGCAAGCTTACGGATGTTCCGCTGACCTGGCTGGAGGGGAAATTGCCCATGCCCACCGTCAAAGAAATTTTGGAGGCTAATATAGGGCAAGTTAAAGAGATGAAGATGGTGCACAGCACCTTCCATTACCCCAAACAGGGTGGCTCTCAACACATTGCGGACTCCCTTGCTGCCGGATTAGATGTACGCTATAACAGTCCTGTAGACCTTTTAGAGAAAGTGGGCAACCAATGGTGTGTGAATGGTGAGGTGTTTGATGCCGTTATCTTCTGTGGTAATATTAAGCATTTGCCTGCCATGTTGAAGGGCATCAATGTTGATTTGAGCGGTGTGGAGCACTTGTCTGCCCACGGCACAACCTCCGTTCTTTGCGAGGTGGAGGCCAACCCGTACAGCTGGGTATACATGCCCTCCGCACAGCATGAAAGCCACCGCGTGATTTGCACCGGCAACTTTGCGGAGTCCAACTCCCCTGCCGGCATGTCTACCGCTACCATTGAGTTTACTTTGCAATTGGATAAGGAAGAAATCCTCAAGCAGTTACAGCTCATCCCCTTCTCCCCGCGCTATATCGCACACCACTATTGCCCGTACACGTATCCTGTGCAAACGGCCGAAACACCTGCCATCATTGCAGATGCCAAGGCACAGCTTGCCCCGCACAACCTCTACCTGCTGGGACGTTTTGCTGAGTGGGAGTACTATAACATGGATGCCGCCATGGCCGCCGCCATGAAACTTACCGCACAACTTTGCTCATACTGATTCGCCGCCTCACTATCCTGTTCTCGAAAACTGACACACAACCACTTTTTCATGCACGAAAAAGGGGATAGCGTTGATTTTGCTTTACACGCGCGCGAAAGGGTGGTAAGCTGTGCGTGTAAAAATTTCTTTTGATAACAACATCTGACACGTTGATATGATGACCGCAGCGCAGATTCGCCGGAGCTTCCTGGACTTTTTCCACGAGAAGCAGCACACCGTAGTACCCTCCGCCTCCTTAATGCCGCAGAGCCCGGGGCTGCTGTTTACCAATGCCGGTATGAACCAGTTTGTACCCTATTTCTTGGGTGTATGGACCCCGCCGTGGAAACCCGCCCGTGCCACGGACACACAAAAGTGCATACGCGCCGGCGGCAAGCACAACGACTTGGAGGATGTGGGGCAAGACAGCTACCACCACACCATGTTCGAGATGCTGGGTAACTGGTCCTTCGGTGACTATTTCAAGAAAGAGGCCATCGCCTGGGCTTGGGAGCTGGTGGTAGAGCGCTGGGGGTTCCCCGCAGAGCGCTTGTACGCCACCGTATACTGCCCCGACAAGAGCAAGGGCGACCCCGGCGAGTTTGACCAAGAGGCTTGGGATACCTGGGCACCCCTCTTTATCGCCAAGGGGTTGGACCCTAAGGTACACATTGTCAACGGCGGTGTGAAGGACAACTTCTGGATGATGGGCGAGACCGGCCCCTGCGGCCCCTGCTCCGAGCTGCACGTGGACCTCACCCCCGAGGGCAAGACAGAGGGCTCTCTGGTTAACAAAGACAGCGATAAGTGCATTGAGATCTGGAACCTTGTGTTCATTCAGTACAATGCCGAAAGCGACGGCACCTTCCGCAACCTGCCCGCCTGCCACGTGGATACAGGCATGGGTTTTGAACGCGCCTGCGCCATGATACAGTGCACCAACGGCTTTACGGACTTCTCCCGCCGCGTCTCCAACTACAGCACGGATGTTTTCCGCCCCCTCTTCAGCAAGATTGAAGAAATCTCCGGCCGCACCTATGTGGACATCTACCCGCAGGATGCCACGGATGAAAACCGAGACGTACTCAAAGAGAGCATCGCCTTCCGCGTAATTGCGGACCACATCCGCACGCTGAGCTTCTCCATTGCAGACGGCATATTGCCCGGCAACAACGGCCGCAACTATGTGCTGCGCCGCATTCTGCGCCGCGCCGTGCGCTACGGGCGTACCCTGGGGCTTGAAAAACCCTTCCTTTCTCAGTTGGTGGACACCTTGGCAGCCGAGATGGGACGCGTGTTCCCCGAGATTATCGGCCGTGCCGCCACCATCAAAGATGTACTGCTGAGAGAAGAGACCTCCTTCAACGAGACCCTGGACCGCGGTTTGGAGCTCTTTGACAAAGAAGTGGCAGCCACCGGCAAAGTGAGCGGCGACTTCGCCTTCAAGCTGTACGACACCTACGGTTTCCCCATTGACCTCACTGCCCTGATGGCTCGTGAGCGCGGGCTTACCGTTGATACGGAGCGCTTTGAAACCCTGATGGAGGAGCAGCGCCAGCGCGCCAAAGCCGCACAAAAGAAGCAGGTAGTACGCGCCTTGGACCTCAAAACCGAGCAAGTTACCACCTTCACCGGCTACACGGAGGACACCACCACCGCCACCGTTACAGAGGTGCATGAGGCAGAGGGCATGCTCTTTGTCATTACGGATAAAACTCCCTTCTATGCCGAGATGGGTGGCCAGCTCAGCGATGGCGGCACGCTCTCTTTGGGTGGCGACAGTGCCCCCGTGCTGGGTGTGCAGCAAATCGGCCAAGCCCGCGCCCACCTCATTGCCGTGGCAGATGGCGTAACCCCCGCCGTGGGCGATACCGTGGAGCTTGTGCTTGACACGGAGCGCCGCCGCGCGCTGGAAGCCCACCACAGTGCCACCCACTTGCTGCACAAAGCATTGCGCACCTTGGTAAGCGAGGATATTGCCCAGCAGGGCTCTTTGGTGGATGCCGACCGCCTGCGTTTCGATGTAAACAGCGCCCCCATCTCCAAGCAAGACCTGCGCCGTGTGGAAGAGCTGGTCAACCAATGGGTGGCAGAGGACCTGCCCGTGCTCTGCAAAGAATACCCCATGACGGAGATTAAGAAACACCCCGAGATTTGCCAGTTCTTTGGCGATAAATACGGCGATGTTGTACGCTTGGTACAGGTAGGCGGCGAGCAGGATGGCTTCAACGGCGTATCCATGGAGCTTTGCGGCGGTACACACGCTGCCTCCACCGGCAAGGTCGGGTTCTTCAAGATTAAGAGCGAGGGTGCCATTGCCAGCGGTGTACGCCGTATTGAGGCTGCCTGTGGTCAAGCCGGGTTGGATGCCGTTAAAGAGGCCGTTGCCGCCCGCTTGCCCGAGGGCAAGGAAATGCTCGAAAAGCTCTCCCTGGCTAACAGTAAGCTTGAGAAACTCGGCCAACCCATCGTGCCCGTACCCACTAATGACTCTCAACCCGCCAAAAAAGCCGTGCAAGCCAGGGATATTCGCGTGGTCAACGCCCTGCTCGATGAGTATTACGCCTACTGCGACAAACTCAAAGAAGCCGCGTTGGAGGCCGATAAACGCCTCAAAAAAGCCATGAGTGCCGCTGCGGCCTCCATGGCAGATGCCCTCTTAAATGAACAGCTTACAGGCACCAACCTGGTGTTGGAGGCAGAGGGCGGTAACGACCTGCTCACAGAGCTCTTCAACGGCTTGCGCAAGCGTCATTTTGCCGGCGCAGCCTTCCTCATCGTTAACGATGGCGCTTCCCTCGGCCTTGGTGCTTATTGTGGAGAAGCCGCTCAAGCCGCCGGGCTCAAGGCCGGCGACCTCATCCGCAACCTGGCCCCCATCGTGGGTGGTAAAGGCGGCGGCAAAGCAGACATGGCCCGTGGCTCCGGTAAAGACTTGGCAGCCAAAGCCACCCTCCTTGCAGAGGCTCATAAGGCTCTCTCCTGATTCCCCACTAACTTACACCACCTACACACCATATGTCCAAAAACAATCAGCCGCCGGTTTATCCGGATGAACCCAGAATCCCCATTCTGCCGAACATGCTCACGGCAGGCAACCTGCTGTGCGGGTTCTTTGCCATCCTCACCATCTTTAAAGGCATGGCTTTTGAGGATGGCTCCGTGCAAGCCTTTGATTATTATCAACAGGCTACCTACCTCATCTTTGCAGCCTGTATCTTTGACCTGTTGGACGGCCGCGTAGCCCGCATGTGCAAGGCAGATGGCCCCTTTGGCCGCGAGTTTGACTCCATTGCAGATGTTATCTCCTTTGGCGTTGCCCCGGCCATGCTGCTGAGCCGTGCCGTGCTCTTTGACCTGCCGGACGCCTTCGGCATGGGCATCGGCGTGCTCTACCTGCTGTGCGCCTCCCTGCGCCTGGCTCGCTTCAACTGCATGGCAGCAGCCCCCAAAAAGCCCAACCAAAGCATGGACTTTGTGGGCCTGCCCGTACCCATGGCCGCCGGTGCCGTGGTAAGCACCATGTACCTGGTTATTGATGTTACCACACACCACAACCTGATGCTCGACACGCCTTGGCTCTATGTTATGGGTGGAATGATGGCACTGGTATCTCTGCTCATGATGAGCCGTGTCATTTACCCCAGCTTCAAGCATATCAACTTTGAGAAACGCGGCACCATCACCGCCATACTCCTGTTTGCAGCAGCCATTTGCGCCTTTGTTTGCCTGCCGTGGATTGCACCCGCCATCATCTTCCTTTGCTACTTGGGCTACGGCCTCATTGTGCGCCCCTTCCTTACACGCCGCCTCCGCCGCATTATTGAGGTGGATGACAGCGAAGAGGATGAAGAGGACGACGACACCACCCCATCAAACGCATAAGGCTTAACTGAATTCCCCCCCTCTTTCCCTCCCCCGCGTTTCCCCCACGAAACCCGGGGGAGCTTGCTGTTGCTCGCAGTTGTCCCAAAGAAATGAGTTTTGAAAAGCTCATTCTGTCATTGTATGCATATTCAACTTGGGCCCCCCCGGAAACAGATGAGAAATATCATAAGCAGCTACGTCGAAAGAAAAATTCTGATTCGCACAGGAACTGGCCCCGGTACACGATACGAAATTTCACAAGAATACGCTGAGAAAAACAAGGTCATGCTAAAAGCTTTACAAATCGGATTACAG
The DNA here is from genome assembly GCA_015062045.1 of Akkermansiaceae bacterium. Classification (GTDB taxonomy): domain Bacteria; phylum Verrucomicrobiota; class Verrucomicrobiia; order Verrucomicrobiales; family Akkermansiaceae; genus Akkermansia. The sequence goes on along the minus strand of SUVJ01000032.1, from coordinate 12,918 downwards.
GTATTGCGCGACAGAGGGGAGATTTCTATTTCAGCATCTGAAAATCCTTAAGAAATCTAAAAGGGCCAAAAAAGGGCCAAAAATGGACCAAAAATAGGTCAATTTCAAGCATATTTTAGACAAAAAAATGCATTTTTTATTGATTTGCAATATATTACAAAAGGTCCAAAAAAGGGCCAAAAAAAATACAAAATTAGGTAAATTTGAATCATAGAACTTAAACTCTCCATCGTGATATTTTAAATCGATGCCGGGCAGAGCGGGATGGAGTGCAGGTTCCGGCTCATCCAAAAGTATACCATTTAGAATCACTCGCATTTTCATTAAATTGCTGACGTTAGGAAAATGATAAAAACAACACATCAACAATAGAAAATAAAAAATACAGAAACTGAAAGAACTCTTTGATGGTTACGCCCAATGATGGGATGATATGTACACCGTAGAAATGTGGAAAGCACGTGATTTGGTGGGGTTACTTGGATACCGGAAGTGGGAGAATTTTATTGTCGTTATCCTACGCGCGATTGAGGCATGCAAAAATGCCGGAGTTGAAACATCTTTGCTCTTTCAAACATCTACAGGTACAGCAGTAATTGGTAAGGGGTGGAACAACACAGGGGCAATCCCGTGTATGGCGTATTTCAAAAAATCAAGCCATCCCTTAATAAGTACACTGAGAAAAATCCGAAAAGTGTGTGATGCAGAATACACCGTAAGTCTATCGCATACGGTCATGGCAGCATAACTTCCGGCAGGGATGGATCAAAGCCAGCGGCAGGAGCAGAGCGTGGTGTTCTGCCGGGATCAAACTCTCAATGACTGCTATACCTCGCATAGCGCCGGGAACACGTGTTCCGGCAAGAAAGAATCGACACGTAACCACCTTATCCCCAAGTAAATCAGGTAGAGCAGGAATAAAACCTCGGCGGTCGTGAAGCAGCGCTGCTAAGCAACCATCGCAAGCGCTCTTGTTCATCTCGCCGGCGTTTAGCATTCTCCGCCTGCTGCAGAATCCGAAACTTAAGATACTCAGCTCCACTGTGTAAACAGTGTAATCGTTGTTGTACCTCCTGCCAACTGCATGAGATGTTTCTTACGAAATTTTGCATACATTCATGAACAAAATCCACACTATCGCATTGATTTTCAGCATCTCGGTCAATGAGATCTGCGATTTGCCAGTTCACTATTAACTTTAGCTCAAACTTCTCCCAAGGGGAAAGGTTCGAGTCGCCATCTATAAGCCACTTTTCTATTTTTATCGTATACATTTTTTTCGTGGGTGCAGTTTTTCCGCCCGTTGCAGGCATGCTATGCCCATATTTTATAAACAGCTTGGCTTTTTGCCAAGCATTTTTAGAATCATTCTATCCGAAAAATTGTAATGTGCAAAAAAAGGGCACATTGCCCGGAGCTATTTTGCTCAGGACGGAATTGATACAGACAAGCACAATTTAACTTGACTTATGGCGCAAGCAGGCGTAATCTGACAACAGCTTATGGCCAGTGATGCAAAGTTGGTAGAATTGGAAAAACGGCGCATATTGCCGCTGTTGCTCAGTTATTCTTTGCCTGCCATTGTGGGCATGGCCGCTATGTCCATATACAACATAGTGGGTGCCATATATGTGGGGCAATGGTGCGGTGCGTATGCGGTAACAGCCATGGCACTCATCTTCCCCGTGATTAACCTGATGGTGGCTGTGGGTACCTTGGTGGGTTTAGGTTGTGCGGCCAGTGCCTCCATTGCCTTGGGGCAAGGCAAAAGACGCCGCGCACAGAACATATTGGGGCATTGTTTAATACTCAGTTTTTTAAGCAGTGTGATAGTGGGTTGGCTGCCCATACCGTGGATTGATGACATCATGCTGGCGTTCGGGGCGGATGAGAACACCCTCAAGCCCTCTTGCGATTACATGTTGGTGCTCATGCTGTGGTTTCCCTTCAACTCTGTCTTTTTGGGGCTCAACCACCTGATGCGCGCCAGCGGCTACCCCAAAAAAGCTATGGTGAGCCTCATTATCTCCATGGTGGTCAACGTGGTTATTGCGCCGCTGTTTATTTACACTTTCGATTGGGGTATTGCCGGTGCGGGCTTGGCCACGGCAGCAGCTCAAACCGTGGGCTTGGGGTGGGTGCTGATGCACTTTTTCCGCAAAGATGTGGTGCTGCGCTTTACAAAGGGAATCTACAACATCAGCTGGCCGCTTACACGGCGTATTTGCACCATAGGTCTACCCCCCTGCCTGCTCAACATTGTGGCCTGTGTGATTGTGCTCATCTTCAACCAACTCTTCATTGAGTACGATGGCCAAATGGGTGTGGGTGCCTACGGCGTGGTCAACCGCGTTATTTTCTTCTTTGTCATGATTGTGGCGGGTATCACCCAAGGCATGCAACCCATTGCCGGCTACAACTTGGGCTTGGGACAATATTGCCGCGTGCGCAAGGTGTTAATCAACGCCATGGTATTTGCCAGTTCCGTCACAACCTTCGGTACGCTGTTGGTACAGCTCTTCCCGCGTGAAATTGTGGCTCTTTTTGTGAAAGAGGATGATGCTAATGCCAGCCAAATCATTACACTGGCCACCTACGGTATCACCGTGGTGAGCTTGGTGTTCCCCTTTGTGGGGTCTCAAATTGTCATCAGTAACTTCTTCCAAGCCATCGGGCGGCCTGTGATGAGCATCTTCCTGACCCTTACCCGCCAGCTCATTTTCCTGCTGCCCTGCCTCATTCTGATGCCCATTTGGTATGGCGAGCCCGGTATATGGTACTCTCAAGTAGTGGCAGATGCGCTGGCCGTGCTGATGGGCTTTACCGTGATTGCGCTTTTCTTGGCCAAAGTGTTCCCCAAAAAGAATATCTGCTTCCACAACAACGATTAATCCACCGCCATGAGTCCTACCATCCTCACCATCGCCACCCGCAACGCCCACAAAGCACAGGAGATTGCCGCCATGCTCCCCCCGCATTTTACCGTGCGCACCTTGGCGGATTACCCCGAGCTGCCCGATGTGGAGGAAACCGGCACCACCTTTGCAGAAAACGCCGCGCTCAAAGCCTGCGGTATCTCCGCCGCCCTGCCCGGCATGGTGCTGGCAGATGACTCCGGCCTGTGTGTGGATGCCTTGGGGGGCGCGCCCGGTGTGTACTCTGCCCGCTATGCCGGAGAGCATGGTAACGATGCCGCCAACAACGCTAAATTATTGGCAGACCTTGCTGCCCTGCCCGCCACCACTGCCCCCGCTGCTCGCTTTATGTGCGCCATGTACCTGGCAGAGGGCGGGCAAATCAAGGCAGAGTTCATAGGCAAGGTAGAGGGCCACATCACCGCAAGCCCGGCAGGTGAACACGGCTTTGGGTATGACCCTCTCTTTGTACCCGCCGGCTATACCTGCACCATGGCAGAGCTGGCTGCCGAGCAAAAAAACCGTATCTCTCACCGTGCAGATGCCCTGCGACAGTTCTTGGCCTATATCACCTCCTAAATTTAAAATTTAACCGTTTTTTGCAAAAAAATCAGAAAATGGCTTGACAGCTCGGGGGCTTAGGCGTATACTCTCGGCGTTCCAAGCAACATAGGGCTATGGTGTAATTGGCAACACATCGGTTTCTGGCACCGCTATTCGGGGTTCGAGTCCCTGTAGCCCTATTAAGCACCTCACACGTTGAGGTGCTTTTTTGTTTCTTTACTCTCGGAATATTCGGTCTCTTTTTTGGGGGGCTCTTTTCAGCATCCGCTCATTCCAAAAATGTTATACGAAGAGCCATCTATTTTGGCTGGACAAGAACAACGCAATATACTAAAATCTCTCCCACCAAAAAGCATAACGGAAGCGCATTATTCAATCACCTCTCTCTACTTAGAGTCGCATATGAAATTTCATCTTCCTTACGGTCTTTATAAGGCCATTTTAGCGGTTGTATGTGCACCCGGCATAACTCTTGCCGGTAATGCATATGCACAGAGCGCCCATTATGTAGTATATGCAGCAGCAGAGGCCCCGGCAACACTTCAATGGGATTGTACCGGTGCAGAACCCGCCGTATGGGATAGCGAGCACGATGTATGGAAAGATGAAACCGGCAACGAGACAATTTACCAAGACGGTGCGAATGTGTTATTCGGCGAGGGCGCAGACATTAACAAAAACATTCTTATTACCCCTGAAGAAGTAACCGCGGAAAGTGTTGAAATTATAGGCACCGGTTACAGTTTTGAAGGTGGCAACATGGTGGTAACAGAGCAGATAAGAACGGCAGCAACAGTGACGCTGGAAAACACTCTTATCATGGGCTCTACTTCATCCCCCCTGACCATCGATGTGGCAGACGGCACCAAGTTGACAACGGCATACCTCGGGACAACATTCTCTGAGTCAAACGGTACCCACATACACGAGCATGGCTCATTCACCAAAGTGGGTGAGGGCACACTGAGTGTCACCCAAGACATACACGGTTTCATTACAAATGCAACGATTCTGGGTGGCACCATGGAACTGGGACAAGGTGTCACAATGGACGTAGGCTCCAATGAGATATTAGGGGGCACATTGGAAAACGTGCAAATGTTTACTACGGGAGATATCACCCGCACACTCACACCCGAAACAGTCACAGCTCACAATGTTATTAAATCCGCAAATGGCACCCACGCGGCCTTATTGACAAATGTTTCGCTCCATGCCGGTACAGAGGCTGCATACGCCACGTTACAAAACGTAGTTTTTGCCGGTAATAGCTCGCTGACCGGCTTCATCACCTTTGAGTCTACACATGCACAGCGAGAAATGGGTGTAGCCACCGGCAGCACGTTGAATGTCAGCAACGCAACCTTTGAACTGCGAGGTATTGCAAGCGGTTCAAAAGTACTCATCGTGAACGGAGCCGTGAGCGATGCCGCCAACGGTTTGCTGAGCGGCATCGCCATGCCCGGCAACGTCAGCGGCTTAGAAGGCACACTGACCGGGTGGGACACCATCAAATTCGTATACAGCGGCGTGGCCGTAAACAAGGCTGCGGTAGATTCCTCCGTAGCCGGCATGGTCACCCTGCTCGACAAACACAACGGCAACCTTTATTGGGATGGCGCAAAGAACGGCACCTGGGATGCCGTTACCGGAAACTGGAGCCTTACAGAAGGCGCGAGCGGCGATGCCGTGTTTACAGCGCTTTCTAACGTCTACTTCGGCAGCGGAGACGTTGCTAACAAAGATATCAGCGTACTCCAAGACTCTGTGGTGATGAACTTCAACGTCTCGGAGGACGGGTATACCTTCAGCGGTTCCCGTATAGCCGTATTGAATGACGCCTATTTACACCCCGGCGCGGGCAGTGTTACATTTAATGACCAATTGGTAGTGCAAGGCAATCTTGTTGCCTCCGGTGGCGGTAGTCTTGAGCTGCTGGGGGCAGCCACCGTTGGTAAAAACGCGCAAATTAGCACGCTCAACACAAACTTAAGCGGGGATTTGACCGTGGGCGGCAGCCTGACTATCAATGCCGGCAACGAAACAGTGGCCGGCAGCCTGAGCATCGCCGGCAATGTAACGGCCAAAGAAATGAATATTGCCGTGAGTGCCGGTGTTCATGGCAATAACGCCTATGATAATGCACTGGTGAACGTGGCCGGTAACCTTTCCGTCGGCGAATCCGGTAAAATCACCATCGGCGGCACGGCAGAGCAGCATTACCTCGGCGTGGTGCGAGCCGGAGATTTGACGGTCAATACTCAAGAACACGACGTCTACTTCGACCACCTGCATGTGGGCAAGCTGACGGTTGGCGAGGGGGCGTATGTGCATGTACATACCTCTTCTGCCGCGGTATCTCTTTCTTCTTCAGACATTCCTGTTATCAACCTGCACGGTACACTGGCATTGGATGCTCACGATGTGACCTATGACCGTGGTTACGATGTATATGTGCAGAATGACGCTGCCTCTCTCTCTTTCGGCACGGGTTGCACAATTGCCAACATGGAGATATACGGCAAGGAGAAGGAGGATAAATCCGGCTTCACGAATCTGGCCATTGCCGCGGGCTCCCGCTCAGCTACGGTGGAGCACATGGAGAAGCTGGGTAACCTTTCCGTCAGCCTTGGCTCTGTAACGGTAAAAAACGCCTCCGGTGCTGTACACGGTGCACTGCACCTCAACAACGGCAAGCTGAATCTGGCTGAGGGTTCAGATGACCTCATGGCAAAGGGGGCGGGTATAATTGAGCTGACGAATGCCTCCCGCCTGAATATCGGCTCTACCACGCAGAACATATCTGCCGCCAATAAGATTTCTCTTTCTTCTGCAGCTTCCATTACAGGTGCTGCCGAAGGCTCCGGGTTGGTGTTTGCCGATGGTGCCTCCATTTCCTATGCTAAGGAAGATAACTCCATCACGGCCAACATGGTGGTAGACCATACACTGAATATTTGTTCCGAACAGTCCGGCAGCTCTTTGGATATATCCGGTGAGCTCTCCGGAGAAGGTACAGTGCAGATTTCCGGTGCGGGCACGGTGGCACTCTCCGCTACTAACCCATTCAAAGGCTCGGTAACGGTGGGTCAGGATGCCACGCTGTCGCTGGAAAATGCCTTGACGCTTTCTCAAGCCGGCGTTATCCTTCATGACGGCGGTACATTGTCGTTGGATACGGATACAGCAGTGTATCTCAACTCGCTCACTTTGAACAACGGTGCTACGCTTTCTTTCTCCACCATCTCCGATACGGATGACTTCTCCGCAAACCACGCTGCCCTGCATGTCACCAAGGACGAAGCCATTGCTTCCGGTACGCTGAACATCTCTTTCGCGGAGGAGCTGGATACTCTGCGCACCTATAACCTCCTAACCGGCCTTTCCTCTCTTAACGGTATCACACTCAATGTACTGCACAACGGCATCGCGCTGCATTCTTCCCAGTACAAGGTTGACTTTGATGCCGAAAGCGGCTTGCTCTACATACAGACCCTCATGGGTAATGTGTGGGAGGGGCAAGGAAAAAGCCAAATTTGGTCCACAACAAATACCGACGGGAACTGGAGCGGCGGCAGCAATTATAATGAAAACACCCGGCACAAGACGGCTATCTTCGGGGATTTGAATGGGGTTTCCGAAGAAACGATTTCTGTGCAGGGGCTTGTCAACCCCGGAGAGGTTTATTTCGTTGCGGATAGCACCAAGTATACGCTGAGTGCCGATACCGACGGCCTACTGGCTAAGGGTACGATTATCCACAAGGAGGATGACGCAACCGTGCAGCTCGGCCTGAAAAACAACATAACGGCTGATACCGCATTGGGTGATATAGATATACAAGCCGGTACTCTTGAATTCGTAGCGTCCGCAGCGGTGGGTGGCACGGTAACGGTTGCTTCGGAAGGCAGTCTTGCTGTAGATGATGAGCTGAAGATGGCTCCCAATGCTGATGGTTATTTTAACTATACGCTATCTGCTATTGTGTCGGGTACATCTGCTACGCTCAGCGGTGTAACGATGGATGCCGCCGGTATCAGAGGCTTAGCTAAAGCATACGGTAAAGCAGACAAGTTGCTGGTTATGGGCAATGCCGATTTATCATATCTTACTCTTACAGATTTTGAGGCAAAGGGTAACGTAACCTTGTCCAACGTGACATTGTCTTCTTCTGCGGAGGCATCTTCTCATTATTTGGAGAATGTAACAATCGGCAAGGGTGTTGTGGTAGAGGCGTCCGGCCGCTACACGCTTTCCGGCAATATTACGTTTGAGGATACTCTCACCAATAACGGCAGGGTCACGATGACCGATACAACTCAGGTTGAAATAGGTAAGATTAAGTATGCTCCTATTGTTGATACGTCCGGCAAGTTCCAATACGTTTATCAGTTAATTAGCTCGGTAGGGAATGGCGTGTTGAATGCCGATGAGTTTACATCCGACCGCGTTTCCATCAACGGCGTAAACTTGGCTAACGGTTTGGCGACCGATATAAATGCAGCTTTCAAAGATAACGGGGACGGCTCTTTTACAGTGAGTATCGACAATGGTACGGTCGGTATGCCGCAATGGGATGATGACTGGGGCAAGACAGAAAATGCCCCAGGCATCTCCCGACTTTATGTCGGAACAAATGCTGACAAAATTGAATTGGCTGAGGATGATTACAAGTATAGCTCTATCGTGAATGTGGATAATGCCGCTAAGGTTAATAATGGTAAGGCTATCTCGGTGACATTGGCCTCCGTTGCAGCAGGTGAGCTTGCCGCCGGCAACCGCATTGATGACGGGAATAATGTTATTGCCGCTGACCATGAGGTGTGGATAGAGGACCGCTCCGAGTTCGAGAATGTTATTGCGGGTTCGGCTAACCTTACGGACGAATGGACAGATACATTTCAGACTGCCGCAACTCATATATTGGTAAACTCTGACTTCAAAAAAGACCCCGACAAGGCAGCCCTAGCCAACCCCGATAACCCCGACGTAATCAAAGATAGGTCAAACTGGGCGAAAAAGTTCATCATTGGCGGTTCCCGCTGGACAGCGCAGGAGATGGAGAGTTTTGTGACGGTGCTGAATGGTGAGATTTACACCATTTTCGGTGGCTCGTGCAGTGGTTATTACGAGACTGAAAATTGGAGCGGGAACTGGAATGTACCGTCGTATCAGATTGGCACCGCACATGTTTTTATAGAGGGCGGAAGAATCGGTGAAATCTTTGCCGCCGGCATGTACTCCACCCTTACAGGTACACAGGAGGTGAACGGGCGCACACGTGCCGTAGAGCTGGTACTTACCGGTGGAACGCTCGGAGGAAGGAATCTGCGTGTTTTCGGTGGTGGCGAGCGTGGCAAAGTCCATGGCGATATTTATGTACGCATGGAAGGGGATGCCGAGATTGTTTCTCGACTGCTGGGTGGCTCAAATGCCGGCTATGTGGAAGGCAACATCGAGATGGACCTCATCAGTGGCAAAGCGTTCCGCGTAGACGCCGCGGGTCTGGGCTGGAAAGAGGTCTATGAAAATGGTGATGTTTGGGAGGATAGAGCCAAGATTGAGGGTAACGTACTGGTAAATCTGTACAGCGCATTCGAACTCGGTCATGGTGCTGATTTTGATCTTAAAGCCGGCATTTACGGTGGTATGGAGAATACAAACTATGTCGATCTCATTGGAGATTGTACCAGTACGCTTCATTTTGCGGAGTCTGCCACTTATAATCTGGGTCGCCTTAGTGATAACGGTTACACAGCGTCTGAGAATTCCATCATCGTAACCGGTTTCGACCGCTTTAAACTGAAAGAAAATGCTCATGCCGTGCTGGCTCTCGGGTATTTTGATATTGATATGGATACCTCCAAGACACTCATTATCGAAGGTAATGGTGTGGTCGAGGTGATTGGACACGGCGGGAACTTCGGGCGCAACATCAAACTTACGGACGGAGCGACGCTGAAGGTATCCACCAGTGTCATCGGTCTGCCGGATGATGACAGCGATGACCGCACCATCACGGTAACGAGTGGTACCACCTTGGATATCACCGGCTACCCGGTAGAATCTGAGTATACCGCATCTTCTCCCTACGCCGGACTGAGCTTCAAGACAGAAATATGCGGCGACGGTGTGGACGGTAAGGGCGCTATCTTCAAGGGGACGACACACGAAACGGAGACGGAAAAAGCACTTTCCCTCAACAAGGTTTCTCTTCCCTTTGTCAAGCTCACGGGCAATGCCTCTGTCGGGGTGATGAATCATGAGGTTCTTCACATGAGTGGCTATAATCTTGGGGAAACTACTCTTGAATTGAATGGCTATACCTTCACCAAGCAGGGGTTGGGAGCATTCGTTGCCCGAAATGTGCAGATGTCGGAGGGTACGGTATTGGTACACCAGGGTGATTTCTATATCGATAAGGTAAGCCACAGTGAAAAGACCGACATCGTCATGGCTGACGGAACTTCCCTGCACCTGAATTCTACGAACTCGGAGGAGAAGGAACACGCTTTGACTATCCGTGCGTTGAGCGGTGCGGGCAATGTTACCCTGAATGGCGCTGAGCTTACACTGAATACAGCAAGCAAGTCTTCTTACCAAACCCCTTACATGGATGAGTCACAGTCCTATGACCAGTTCATGAGTACAACAGGCTTTGGTTATGCGGTGTTCAGCGGTACCATCAGTGAGGGTTCCGGCGTAGGCGCTATCAGCAAGACCGGAGATGGTGTACACTATATTTCCGGCAGTGCCAACACATACTCCGGCGGTACCAGCGTGTATGACGGCAGGCTCTATCTGCTGGGAACCTCTGAACAAAGTCAGTTTATCGAGGGTGCTTCCACTGTGGCTTTCGGTGTAGCCGGCACGGGTACTATTTTCTGGGCAGGTGCTGATGCCGAGCTGTACCTGGGGCATGATGTCCGCATTTACAATGAAGGCACAACCAACGTAGCCGGTGGTATCATGACCATTGGCGTAGAAGGTGCTCTTAACGGTGTGCTGGCAGACTTCATCGGTATTCACAGCAAGGGTACCACCCCTGTGGTGAGAGACGGCGTGAAGTATGTGGAGATTGAAACACATAACTTGAAGTCTATTGCTGTGGATGCAATGTACGCAGACGGTACGAAGTATGTTGCCAATACGGATATTGACCACAACAAAATGCTGCTGGTGAAGATGAGCGACTGGGAATCCGCGAAGGATACGAAGGTGACCGGCTTCTCAGATATCGGCTACAATGAGGCCATCTACTCAGGTGAACTTTCCGACGGTGTTCTTGCCGATTCCGTCACCGTGGCATCCAAACTGCACAAGGTGGGTGTGGGTACACTGGTGCTGGACCAAACCAACACCTACACCGGCGGCACGGAAATCTCCGGCGGTACGCTCCGCTTGCGCGGTTGGGGTACGCTGGGTAATAATGTGAAGGAGAACACAGTCAACGTGCAAGACGGTGCCACCCTCATGTTCACACATAACAGCGGTTACGGCAACGAGCCCACCAGTGCAGCCAATGATATCACCATCTCCGGCAGCGGTGATACCCGCTGGCTGGGGCATGCAGCCACGGACGGCGATACAGCCGCCCTCATTTCTGCCGTGGGTCCGGCAGTCACCTTTACCCTGAGCGGTGATATCGACGGCAATGGTAATATACGCCACTCCGGTGAGGGCGTATTGGTGCTCAACGGCGACTCCTCATACAAAGGAGGCACTTATGCCTCCCGCGGCACGATTGAGGTACAAAGTGCCACCGGTTTAGGTGCTACGGCAGACGGCAGCGGTAGCGTTACCATTGAATCCGACGCCGATATGAAAGTTACCGTCGAGGACGGCTATACGGAAGACCGCATGGTAACAACACTTGCGGCAGATGTGAATAATATTCAGGGCGATGTACTTATTGCCGGTACCGCAGAAACCGAGCGTATCTTGCATATGGAGGGCAACGGCTACCATGCAGCTTCTACAACCTTGAATGAGGGTGGCACACTACTGCTCAAAGGCGATACCATAGAGGGTGCCCCCGTAAGCGCTCACTCCGGGGTGCTTACCGGTAGCGGTACCGTTGTGGTATCTGACGCAGCTGCCACAGGAGCCAATGCCACATTTGATTCCATGATAAATTACACGGGCGACTTGCGTGTAGAGGGTGACAAAGCCTCCATTCAGGCGCAAAACGGTTCTTTCTACGGCGGTAGTATCCATGTGGCCGGCCAACAAGCCTCTGTCAGCATCGGTGGTAATGTTTCCATTGTGGATGGTGAATCCCTACACCTGAGCTCAACAGGCAGTGCCCATGCTCAGGTAAATGAAGGTAACAACACCGCCGCCGGTATCTATACTGCCGGTACCGTGAGCGTGGCCTCCGGTGCAGAATTGAGCGTCAGTAATAAGGAGACAGAGTACCTCTATAACCTGAAAGATTTGCAAGAAGCTGTAAGCATCCATGTAAACGAAATAGACATACCGACAGGGGCTCAACCCGTATTCCATGCCATCGACGATAATAGCATTATGTACAACCTCACATATGACTCAAAGATTGCCCTCAATCGCCAAGCATCCGGCGCAATTCAGGCCAGTGGCGGGCTTATCTTGGACGGCGGCTCCACCTATACAACCGTTAAGGCTCACATAAGCTTAATGGGTGGCAGATTAACATTGGATGCAATGGAGAACAATCTGTTGATTCTTAACACAACGCCTGATTCCGATATCGACAGGATTACGCTCGATACTCAGCTGGTACTCTTCAGTGATGTAGGCAGCGTTTCCTTCGTCATAGACAACGTCTTGGCAGAGGCTGATACCGGTGTTTACTTCACAAGAGCAGACCGCTATTTCACCGGCTGTGATTATATTGATAAACACACCTTGCTGGTATATGATGCTGATGCCCGCGTAGTTTATCTGCACCACGCCGTTCCCGAGCCTACAACCTCTACGCTGAGCCTGTTGGCTCTGGCAGCCTTGGCTGCCCGCCGCCGCCGTTGAGGCCGGAAAATCTCATATGGGCATCTCTAAAAACTCAACAAAAACTATTTATCTTGCATCCTACGGATCTCCGGCGCCCCTACAAATTGGTAGTTGTGGGGGCGAACCCGCGAGCGTTAGCGAGCCGAATTTTTGAGCCCGTGAAGCGGGCGACATTTCAAATAGCGAGTGGTGGAGCCGCGCAGCAGCGACTCGTCACGGCGTAGGCTTGCCGAAGACGGAAACCACTCGAATTAATTAATTATAAAGGGAACCCGTGAAACGGGTGACACTTAAGTCATGTTAAAATCCATAGAGATAGATAATAAAAAACGCTATGAAAATCTGAGCACATAAGCATAGGTGTCAACTCGGAATCGAACTTAACTATCACCCGTTTCACGGGTTCGGTGTATTATTTATCGGTTCGAGTGGTTTCCGTCTTCGGCAAGCC
>SUVJ01000120.1 GCA_015062045.1 Akkermansiaceae bacterium | reverse complement strand
CGCCTCATGAGCCTCCGTCAACGCCTTGCACAAAGCAACGATGCGCGGGTCTTTCATTGAGGCTATAAAGTTCAAAATCTCCTGCCAAGCCTGCTCTTGCGCAGCGCGCAGCTCGGTGCCGCCACTCAACAACACCTCCTCTTCATCCGGGGTAAGCGGGCGATAATCCACATCCGCCGCATCCATACCATACTGATTGCTGGTCCAGTTGGCTGTTACCGCCACAAAGCCCCCCTCCTGCATGGCACGGCAAGCGGGGTTCCACGGGGCGTTATCCCACACCTTAATCACCAGGCTGTCCGCAGCATCGGCAAATGTCAGCTCCAAATAGGGTTTCCCCGTTTTGGTGGTACGGGTAAGCTTTTGTGTAAGCTGCACAAAGACATCGCCTTGGGTTTCACCCTCGGCAGCAGCGTTTTTGAGTTGAATAACGGAATCGTAATGCACGCCCTGCATTGTAGCGCAGCAGGTAAGTAATGTCAACCCCGCGTATCAGCGCGCTCCCGAAATTTCTCCGCACCGTTACGCGTGGGGACTGTTAGTACAATGGCAATCTTTGTCTATATCGTAGAGTGGGGCTTCTGTCCCACCTTTTATTGGAGCTGCGCTTTGATAATAAATGTTGGACTAAAGTCCAACACTCCGATACCATTTACCACGCAACTACCAATTTATCTGTCAACATAAAACAAAGCCTCTAATTGTTCCCACGAGTCGCACCGTTCTCCTTTATTAGAACTCAGCGGCTATAGGGGCATAGATAGCCACGCCGACATTCCACACAATGGTACACGGCACATCCACTGCCACCAGCAGCACTGCGCTCAGGGGTGCCTTTATCCAATAATCCCACGGCGTGTATTCCGGAACATAAACCTCATAAGGTTTACTCCTATTCCATTTATTGTATTGGCAAACATCATCACCGTCCCACAACCATGCTTTTTTCGGCGAGAGTTTTACCGTCACCGGCACGGCATCCGCAGCATCCCACTCATCTGAGGGAATACAAATGGGGCAATCGCCGGGTGCAGGCAGTGGCTTCACCCCCAGCAATTTCTGCACAGTCTCCGCCCCCATCAGACAATAATACCGCTTCTCTACCCGTTTACGTTTAATATTGACGGGGATTTCGGTATGCAACACATTATCCGGAGGGTCAATTATACTCGCGCAACGCACTTTGTCATGCTCGCACTTGTAAACGACATCGCAACACAAGTAATACTGCTCGCCCTTGCGGTAAACGGTAAGGGGCACCTCTTCTTTCCACTCAGGCCAATACTCGCATGTACTAAGAAGCACCTGAGAAAACTCAGTATGGCAACAAGAGGCCATCACCCCTGCCATAAGACACATTAACAAATAACCCATTTTTGTTGTCATTTTCATAAATGTTGTTACTTAATTTGTTTCAGTCGTAGCCTCCTTCTCTGTTGTCTGAGACTGTTGTCGGAACGGCATCACGGCAATTCCTGCCACCACCATTCCCGAGTTAATCACTAAGGTACAGGGAATATCTATACCCAGCGCCATTACCGCCGCCAGCGGAAACCTGTACAAGGCATGCCGGCTGTAAGTCTTTGGCAAAAAGATGTACAAAGCATCCCAACTTGCCTCATATTCAGCATGCTCACGGCCTGCCGAGCACCCGCCGAATCTGATATTTTCTGTCGCTATCTTCCGGCTCGGCACACATACCACAGCGGCTGCTTCATCCCATTCGTCTGCCTGAATACATCCGGGCGTGTCCGCCGAAGGCTCCGGCGCCACCTTCCCCAAATAATGTTTCACGGCATCGGGGGTTAACAATACATACACTATTTGAGGCTCGCGTTCGGTATGATACCCGATGGGAAGCGTAAAGCACCAGTGATCTGCCTCAGCAATACACACATCCTCCGAATGGCAACCGTAGCGCACCTCCACCCGCACATAGTACTGCTCACCCAAACGGTAAAACCGGGGCTGTTCCGTCTGAGGGCTCGCCTTGGCATGCAAAACACAGCTCCGAGCCATGGGAACGGATGTCTCCACAATGCAGGAGGCAAGCCCTACACTCAACAGTATTGACAAGTATTGGAGTCTCTTCATCATTCTTCAGCTTCTTCAGGGTCAGGCGGTTCAACAGGCGCATTCTGTTGTTGCTGAGCCGGGGCGGTAATAAGAGCCGCCACACTTCCCACCGCCAGTCCCCCGGCCGTGCATACGACCGACCCCGGCACATCCACCCCTAACAACAGCACCAAGGCCAAGGGGCGTTTATACCAGGCATCCCACCCGTAAGCAGGTGGTAACCACAGCACCAAACACCCCGAACCCGGGCGGTAATTGCAACCCTCCATATTCGTAAAGCGAGTGGAGTGCACCTCAATTTTCTTGCTGAGGGGACGTATGGGGGTGCAGGCAGTTGCTGCGGCGGCATCCCAATCCTCTGCCTTAATAAAGTGGGGCGTGTCTTTTGCGGGCTCACTCACTTTTACCCCAAGGTAGCGTTTCACGGCATCGGCATCCATAAGGGCATACACCGTCTCGGGCTCCCACGCATCATGGTAGC
This sequence comes from Akkermansiaceae bacterium, assembly GCA_015062045.1. GTDB lineage: Bacteria > Verrucomicrobiota > Verrucomicrobiia > Verrucomicrobiales > Akkermansiaceae > Akkermansia. The sequence continues at coordinate 1,404 of SUVJ01000120.1, read as the reverse complement.
TTATGGGCAAGTGCACCTCAGCATCCGGCACCGCAATCATACCCGCCACCAACACTTTATCTGCACTGCATACATAGCGCACATTAACCCTCAAATAGTATTGCTCCCCAAGGCGGTAGATTTGCGGCTGCATCTCCTCCGTCTCTCTCGGCAAATAACGGCAACTGCGCACCAGTGCATCGGAGGTACAGACCAAGCAAGATGCCAACCCCATACACAACACACTCAATATGCCCAAAAGGTATCTCATACCCCGAATAATAACATATCGTACGCTCACATCAAGAAAAAAGGGCACGCGCATGCACTCTGAGCTTGCAGTATAACATGAAAACTGGTAGTATAGAGCATATTCCTCATGCACCTCTCTCGTTTTAACAGAAACCTATTGACTTGGCTGATGGCCTGCGCGGCTTTGAGTTCGCAGGCACTAGATGACAAAACCCTCCTCAAACTGACGGAGCACGGCAGCACCAAATTAGCCGAAATGGAGCGCGAGCACGAGGAGGTAAAGAATGCAGACGACCAAAAGGACTACGCCCGAGCCCTCAAAAAAGACATTGATGCCGAAAAACGCCGCTGCAATGAGCTGAAATCCGCCATCCGTCAATTAGCCCCCAAGGTCAAAAAAAGCGGTAAAATCAACCTGAGAGACGAGAAAGGGCGCACCCTTATCATGCTGGTGGCAGCGCTCGGCAATAACACCGCTACAGAGCTGGTGCTCAGAGACAACCCCGATTTGATGCTGTACGACAAGAACAACAAAATTGCCATGGACTACGAGCAGCAGGGAGGCGGCACCGCCATAAGCGATTTACTCAAACCGCGCTGGGAACAAGCCATTGCTGCCTTTAACCTGGATGAAATTCAAAACCTGCTCGATTGCGGTGCCAATGCAGACTGGCCCGTGGCCGGGCAACCACCACTGGCATTGGCCATATTGAGCAACCAAAACTCCGTGTTCGACCGCCTCATCATGCACGGGGCGCATGCCGGCAACCGCATGGCTAACGGCGCCACCCTCATAGAATTAGCTGTAGCCGCCAAAAATGCCAATGCTGTAGATACCCTGCTGGGAGCACTTAAAGAGACGGAGCTCACCTTCTCCGACGGCTCCACCATGTTCCGCCACCTGCAAAGTGCTGAGCATGCAGACTGCTTGGCAGCCTGGCTCACCCACGCGCAAAGCCTCAAAAAACTCCACACGCCGGATGGCACCTCCTACTTTTGCATGGCCATGCGCCTTGCCGCCACAGAGAGCGCCAAAAAAGTGGCTACTCAAAACATTAAACTCATATCTGTAGAGGACCCGGAGGGCAACCTCCCCCTGCACGAGGCAGCCCGCAAGGGGGATGCCGAGCTCTACCGCGAGCTGGTAAAACTGGGGGCCAACCCGGCGCAAAA
>SUVJ01000031.1 GCA_015062045.1 Akkermansiaceae bacterium | reverse complement strand
CATGCGGGGCGAAGTGAGATTGCGGCATGCGCCGCAGTGAGATTTGAGCGGAAGCTCAAGTGAGATTGTTGCGCCGAGGCGCAACAGTGAGATTGAGCCTGCTGCGCAGGCTCAGTGGAAGTGGGGGCGGATTATTTACTGCGCGTTGCTGCGCTCCTTGCATGATAGCTCGCTGGGCTCGCATGATAGTTATACATGATAGCGGGGCATGATAGTTCGCGTTCGCTCACATTAAACATTCCTTGTTACGCCAAAGCTTCAGCGGCGGTGGCTTCTTTGAATACACGTGAAAACTTACACGAAGTCAGCTTTTTAGCTTGACGAGCTCCTGCGGCGTGTTAGAATTGTAACGTCTTATTTTTAGGGGTGGACTGTCTTTACCCCAACGCAAATCTTACTAAACCATTATATATAATGTTATGAAATTGCATCTCCCCAAAATGCTGCGTAAAGCGGTCATTGCCTGCATGGCTGCTGTAACCGGTATCTCCACAACCGTGGCTACAGGTGCCATGTCCAGTGGTGTTATTGCATTTGTTCTGTGCTCTCAAGCTCAAGGGGAGACGTATACTATTACTGAAAGTGATGATGCTAATCTTTACACGATTAAATCGCCTGATTACATTATTTTTGATTTGGAGGGGAAACTCGCGATTGACACACCTACTTCTACAAAAATCTTGGCTAATGTTCAGATTGATAAATTAAATATCACGTCAGGAACAAATGGACATACTTATGTGTTTAATCAGATAGTGTATGGTTCTGGTAATTTTAATGTTATAGGGGTGGATAGTTTGGAGTTTCAATTTCTCGGCGATATGAGCGAGTATAGCGGTAATATGATTATTGCTGATGATAAAATAGGGACTTTCTGGTTTAAGAATAATTGTAAAACAGGTACCGGAAGTATTACCGCATTGAATGTTGATAGTTTAGTAAAAATAGGAACTACTACAGTATATAATTCTTCTATTAGCGCCGGTAATGTCAATATAATCGGCAATGCCATATTTAAAAACGATATAACCTTAAACGCTATAACCTCTATCACGAATTCAGGTAATACTTCGTTTGAGGGTGTAGTTACTTTGGGGCATAGCATAGAGAATAGCAACAAATTGACATTCTATAAGGATATAAAATTGGCAAAGGGCTTTGGCTTTTCGACCATAACCCCGGAAGAAAACGGATTTGCCAAGGAGGCGTATCAGATTATTACCGGAGAGGGTACTATTGAATTAAAGGACGGAGTAAAAATTTTGAACTCCGCCGGGAGGGCGTTGTATACACAAACTGGCGATACTCAGGTCTTTACCGGAACTTTATCTGAATCAACAGGTACGGTGTATTATCTTGTGGAGGAAGGAACGACAGTGAGTGCTTCTGCAATAAGTAATGAGACCGGGTACTATATTACGGCAAATAAGGGTGTACTGGAGCTGGAGGAGAGCATAGTTACTTCATCGGTAAAAGATGGTATTACAGTGGATGTGGGAGAGGGTAATAGTGCCGAAATTATTCTTAAGAAAGGAGCGACTTTTAGTGATATTAGTAAGATTGAAACGAAAAGCGGTACATTAAATTTTACACTGGACAGTGGGGCTGAATACACGTTGACAAAGGTGGGGCATATTAATGGCACATTCACGGTAAAGGATGGTGCTACACTGAAATTTAATGGTGATACGTATTTGGAACATATTAATACCTTGGCATTGAAAGGTGAGGAGAATAGCTGGGCCAAGATAGTGTTAACCGGAAATGCCTCTATTTACAATTCTTTAGAACTGAAAGGTAACACGCAGATAAGCGAAAAAACGCTGAAGTTTGCTTCTTCTTATCAAAAGGTAACTGCAAGTGGCACCAATAATACCATTGCCTCAAATATAAGCGGTGATAAGGCATTAACGTTTTATGTTGCAAATGCTGGAGAATTAAAAATAACCGGTAATGTCAATCATACCGCTACGGGGTCTGACATATTTTACAAGATGGATACCGGTACATTGGTATTGGCAGGTAAAGAAAACAACATTGCCGGCCAAGTATGTGTATATGGTGGTGAATTAAAACTGAGTGCAAATGCTAACCTGACGGGAGGCGCGGCAGTAGGAGACGGTTGTAAGCTGACGGTTGATAAAGGTACTGCTGCATTAATAAGTGAATTAAAGTTTGATAAGGGGGGTGCGTTTGAAGTGCTTTCCGGAGCCACTGCCAATGTGGGGGCTCTTGTTGGTAAGGGGGCAATTACCGTTGCAGATGATGGAACATTATTGTTGACGAAGGTAAATATCACAGATTCCATCACGATTACCGGTACAGCAACTACCGGGTTGGGGTTCTCCAAAACAGGTACAGGTACGTTAACGCTGGATTGCCTTAAGATTGACGGCCAATTCAATATGAATGGTCATGCCGGTCTGGATGCAAAGTCATATGCCTTCGGCGATGCAGTAACGCTGGTGTATGGCAGTGGCGAGGTCTTGAACATCGGGGCTATTTCTACCGCTATTACCTTGGATGTGTCTAAGGAGGAGGTGGTGGAGGCCATGCAAACAGATACCGGTGTGGATACAGGTATTACTTTGGGGACAAGCCAGAGCTTGGATTCCTTCCGCAAGCTGCTGACAGTGCAGGGAATTACTAATTATGAGCTTAAAGAACAAGATGGCAGAGTTTGGATTAAGGCAGGTGTGGTGCTCTCTGATGCTTGGGATGCCAATTGGGGTATAGCCGGTTTAGCTACTGCCCCCAAGGCATCAGACCTTACCAAAAGAACCATTGATCAGGCGGTGGTATCCTTGAAGTTTGCCCCCGTTGAGTTGACGGGGGGCGGCAGTGCCGATACTATTGTGGCCGGTGGCATTGTGCGAGAGTCTGAGGCAGCTGCCGGGTTGCAAACGGGGCATAGCTGGATTATGGTAACGGGGGGAGATTATTTTGCCGTTGTAGGCGGCAATGTCAATATGGGCACTAAGGATGCCGGGGCTGCTTCTTTTAAGGGTGATACCCACGTGCAAACCCACGGCGGTACCATGGATTATATTGTGGGTGGCAATATGAGAGATTATGCTAAACCTACATTTGAAGGCAATACCTATGTATCCGTATATCAAGGTACCACGGTTAATAAGTCTGTAATTGGCGGCAGTACGATTTTTTATGGTCAACCGGTTGTTCTGGATGGCAGCACCCATGTATTTGTCTACACGGTATTAAATGATGCAGATGATAAAAAAGGTTTTGTAGTGGGTGGTAATTTCCATGAATCTGTGACCGGGGCTGTATCCGGTATAACTCTTTCTGTAACCGGTTCTACCAACGTAACGGTTGATTTGTCTGAGTATAAAATGGGGGGAGATGCTGCTACAGAGTTTACTAAAAATATAGTAGGTGGGCATTATGTGGTTTATGGCGGATGTACTTCCTCCGTTGGGGGTAAGAGCCATGTAAGCATTAACGGGCTGCAAGACATAACATTCAGCGGAGATATTGTGGGTGGTACTTGGATGGAGTCGCAAGCTCCGTCATCCATTGCAGATACAAAGTTGGAAATCTCCGGTGGCGGTATCTACAACGGGCGCGTAGTGGCCGGTAATCTGCATAATGGAACAGCGGGGGCTTCCACCGTGAGCGGGTGTTCTGAATTAATAATTGATGGTGGCACGTTCAATAGCTATGTGGTGGGTGGGTCTTCCTTGGCATCTGTAGAAAAATCACAATATGGTGATGCGAGTGTAAACAGTGTAAAATTGACCATCAAATCCGGTAATTTTGAGGGCTCGGTTGTAGGCGGTACTTTGGTTGCATCTGCGGATGGCTCCAATGCGTACTCTGCTTCATCTGCTTCCGTAGGCTCTGTAACGATGAATTTGAATAGTGCAAATACCGCAATTAACAATCTTTGCGGTGGCTATTGGGTAGACAAACGTTCTTTTACCACCGGTGCTACTTTGGGTAATGTTACTATCAATGTTGATGGTGCAACAATTACAAATATATATGGTGGTAGCTATTTGAATACGGATAATGGTACTTGTGCGTTGACGCAGAAGGGCATTATAATTAACCTGAATAGCGGTAAACTTGCAGGTGATTTATATGCTGCCGGTGTTGTGGCGGCTGCCGGCACCATGTCAACGGACTCTACCATTGTTAATGTTGGTAAGGACTTTGACTTCAGCGCAGTAAAAACTCTTTCCGGTGGTTATAAATTAGGTGGAACCGGCACGGCTGCTATCACGGGGGATTCTACTCTGAGCTTTGCTGCTGATACCACCTATGCCAACACAACCAACCTTAATGCAGTAGATTTTAGCTGTATTGAGGTAGGTGAGGGCACCGAGGCTTCTATAGCCACTATAAAAAATGCCGCAGGGTCTCTTACCAAGAGCGGAGCCGGTACATTGAATATTGATTCCACTATGGCAATGGATACTATCCTGTTGCAGGGGGGGGCCTTGAATGTAAAAAAGGGTATTACATCTTCTAAGGGCCTTGCCGTGCATGCAACAAGCAGCGGCGCTTCTATGAAGGTGAATGAAGATTTGACACTTGCTGCGCTTCATGTGGATATGCTTAAGTTGGAGGCCGGTAGACCGGTTTTGGATATTGAGGGTAAACTCTCCGGTTTCGGGACTGATAATGTTTTAAAAGTTGTATTGAACGACTATGAAAAACTTGAAAACGGCAGTTATGTGTTGGCAGAGATGGAATCTATTGCCAATAATCTACAATTGCAGTATGATGCATTTGCCACGGCCCCGGATGGCATGATTTATGAGCTGGTGTTGAGTGGTAAGAGCTTGGTATTTAATTATCGTACCCTTAGTAACTGGGTATGGGAGGGCACGGCTGACGGCAACGAGAAGGTAGTATGGAGCGATACCTCCCATGACGGTTGGAAAGCTGACTCCGAGACCCCTTCCGGGCAAAATGTTTACTTTACCGCAGCCGGTGCCTCAGAGGAAAACGGTGATGGTAACGTAATGATTAGCGGTACTGTTGAACCCGGTAATATTGAGATGCTGGGGGGCGAGTATACATTCTCCGCAGCTTCGGATGGCGGTGATATTCAGTTGACTGACGGCACGTTGAATATTGGTAGCGGTGCCAAATTGACAATGGCCATGGCCAATGCCAACTTGGGCGGTACTACAGTGTTGGGGGGTGAGCTCGTGCTGAAATCTGCCGACGCTATCGGTAACTCTGTGCTTAAGTTTAACGGTGGTACCTTGGTATATGAAGAGGGCATTACCACAGATTTGAGTGCTCAGGCCGGCTTGGCTGGCGGCTACACCGGCCCGGTCAAGATTGAGGTTAAAAATAACGAGAAGCCCGTAACTTGGGGCGACGTTGATTCAGCGAAAAACAACAGTGGTGTGCAGGCTGCCTTGACCAACGGTTTTGAAAAAACGGGTGCGGGTCATTTTATTTTGCAAGTTGCGCGCCCTGATTCTGCTGTAGCCTATACGGGTGATTTGCTTGTGAAAGAGGGTAAGCTCACCGTTAAGGGAACGGAATCTATCACAATCGCTGAGGATGCAGATATTACCGTAGACACTGAGTTGATGGTGGATAGTGCCTCTCAAAAGTCCGGCAGTGTTGCTGTGGATGTGGCCGGTAATCTCACAGGTGAGGGTACCCTCAGCTTCGGTGCGTCTACCGCAGCAGATTACCGCATTAGCGGTGATAACACACAGTTTAAGGGCAAGATTCAATTGGCCGATACAGAGGGGAAAACCCTTTTTGCCGACGACATGGCCATGGGTGGCAGTGATACAACGGTGCATCTCAACGGTGCTACATTCAGCGTAGAGGATGGCACACAGGCTGTGAGAGCTCAGCTCCTGGTTACGGAAACATCTGTGCTGGCGGCTGAGGACGATATCACATTCTCTGCCGCACCTACGGGTACGGGCACTTTGGCGATGACGGGGGATCACACGGCGACGTTCAGCGGTGCGGTGGATACCTTTGAAGGTACTTTCTCTACAGCTGAAGAGGCAACCATTGCTCTTGGGGGTAAGGATGCCGCAGCTCTTAACGGGAATATTACGGTTACTCTTGCCGGGGCTGGCACATACTGCATGGACTATAAGAATAGCGTGGTGCTTTCCGGCGTAGTACGCGGTACTGCTAATTTGCACCAAAGCGGCAGTGGTAAGCTGATTCTGATTGCCGAGAAGAACACCACCACGGGCACACTTACCGTGGATGAGGGTACGAAGGTACAGTTGGGTAATGCTGCCACGCCAGGTACATGGGCAGGTACCGAGCTTGCCGGTAAGGGTACTTTCATCCTGACGTACGGTACGCTCAGCGGTCTTACCACTAAGGCGGAAGGCGCTAAGCTGGCCGTTAAGACGACCAAGAGAGCTGTCAGCACCTATGCCCGCCGCAGCGGTGCCGATGAGGGTACAATTGTAAGCCTCTCGGGCGCCGCTGCCCAACTGCTCGACAGCATTGAGTTGGCAGAAGGCAGCACCCTGCATGTGGGCAACGATCCGAGTACGGGCAAGCCTGTCACGCTCATCGTAGGCGGCACCAGTAAAACCAAGCTCGATATGGCCTTAACCGCCCGCAACTTCGGTAAAGACCTGGGTAATACTATTGCTATGATTCAAGGTTGCCACCTTACCATTGCCGGTACAGAGGGCGTAAGCCTCAAGCTGAACAAGGCGGATTTGCTGACGGCTCTCGGTGATATTGGTAAGGGCGATCTTTACCTGCAAATTACTGATGGCGCTTTGTATACGGCAAAGGGGCTGAATATCAATGATGTGATTGCCCCGGATCTCCTCGGCATGGGTATACGTGCTCACCTTACGGATGTGTCCAAGGCCGGTGGCTACGTGATCATCAACGGTGATGTAAGTGGCGTTTTCTATACCAATAAGCAGCCCGGAAACGGTGAATTCATATATGAAAATGTGGATGTGAAAAACGGTGTGCTGGGTATTCATGCAGTGACGGTTGTGAATACGGATGACACTCTTACGATTCACTCCAATACCAACGTCAACAACCTGAATGGTCAGGCGGGCGGCGATGTTGTTATTACTGATAAAGCAAAAGTTATTCTTAATAACAAGAGTTATGAAAAGCCTGAGGCTGTTGAAGTGAAGAATACCTTAGAAGGCAGCCTGACGGGGCAAACCGATACCTCCATCACCGTGAAGGGTGAGGGTGGCTCTCTGACTGTTGGCGGTAAGCTGACTGCCGATACTCTCATTGTGGAATCCGGCGATTTGATTGCCAACGGCAGTGCAAATGTCAAGAACCTTACCGTTGCAAAGTTCGCTACCATGACCGTGGCTAACGGCATGGAGCTGAAGGCCGGCAGCATTCAGGGTGTGCTTAAGGCAGATGGTGCCGGCACCTCACTGAAAACCACGGGTCAGGTAAGCGTTGGTGGCACGCTCAGTAACATGGATTTGACCATTGAGTCCGGCAGTATGGAATTCCTTAACGATGAAGAAAGGAAGGGTACTGCTGCTCTGAACTCCTTGCAGGTAAAGGAAAGCGCTACCTTGGAGGGTAACGGTACAACGGTGTGCGTAGGGGCTTCTCAGCCGAACATCATTGCCGGTACGCTTAGTGGCTCCGGCAGCTTAGAGATGACCGGTTCCACCGAGTCAAAGCTCATTTTTGATAATGCCACAGGTTCAACGGGATGGTCTGTTACTACTCAGGGAGACATTGAAATTGATTCTACCGAGGGTAAGGCCTTACGGCTCGGTCAGGTGTCCCTCGGCTCTCCAAAAACGTTAACCTTGCGTTTCAATTCAGATAAGCATCAGGATAACAACTTTAACGTGTTTGATTTGCTGAACTTGGATTTCTCAACTGCTGAGGATGGCACAACTACCGCTATAACGCTTATTTCTACCGGTTCTGCTCAGTTGGAAGACGGGCGTTATGTTTTGGGTACCATTGAAAACGGAATTTCCTTTGGTGGTTTATCGTTCCAGGCAACGGAGGTTGAATTGACGCAGTTGCCTTTGCAATTGGTAGGCGATGCATTCTCTCGCATAGATGTTGAGCAGAGCACATTGGTATTCGCAGACAAAGCCCTCATTCTGAATTTGGTTAAGTCTGACGCCAATGCATTTGAGATGCCGAATGCGGAAAAGAACGCCGCAACCGGTGCGGAGCTGTTATGGCGTGCTGTAACCCCTGAGGATGGTGATTTGAAGGATGTGTACAACGCTGTCAACTATATGATAGCAGATGGCGATAACCAAGCCGCTCAGGAGGCCATGGCCGCCGTGGCCGGCTCCTCCACCGCCTCCTTGGGTATGGCCCTTGCAGGGGATGTAGAGCGCCAGCTGCGGGCCATACGCAACCGCACCACCACCATGGGCGTGAACCAGTGCGTGATGAATGAGAACATGCCCTACTTTAATGCCTGGGTGAATGCGGAGGGTAACCACAGCGAGCTGGATCAGGATGGCTTGGCCTCCGGCTACGTGCTCGACAGCTGGGGTGGCACCGTAGGCTTTGATGTGGACGTGAACCCCAACCTCACCTTCGGTTTGGCTGTAACCGCCATGTATGGTGACCTCACCGTAGATGGCCCGGATACGCTGGAGGGAGACATGGACACCTGCTACGTAACTGCCTTTGCCCGCTACTCCAAGCATGCATGGACGCACACCTTGATTGGCACCATTGGTAAGATGGATGGCAGCTATGAGCGCACGGTGAACTATGGGCGCAACAGCTACACCGCAGAGGGTGACACGGATGGCACGACCTTTGGCTTGATGTATGAGGTAAGCCGCACCTACGCATTCTCTGAGGATAGTGATGCCTGCTGGCAGCCCGTGTTCAACATTGCCTACCGCCACACCACTGTTAAGGGCTACACGGAAACCGCAACGGATGCCGCACTGGATGTGGATGACCAGACGCTTGACACTGTAACATTGAGCGCCGGTGCCCGTATGCAGGCCGTAGTGGGCGAAAACCTCTTTGAGCGCACATCTGTGCTGGAGCTGCGCGCCCTGGCTAAGTTGGATGTGGGCGACCGCGCATCTGAGGCAGATGTAGCCCTTATCAACGGCACCGGCCGCGGCACGGTAGAGAGCGCAGAGCTGGGTGCCTTCGGCGTAGAGCTGGGCGCCGGGCTTTCCATACCCGTGGGTAATGTGAACGATGGTACCATCTTCTTTGATGTATCTGCCGAGCTGCGCAGCGGTTACAGCAACGTGAACGGCACGGTTGGCTACCGCATCAACTTCTAGGTGTAAAAAAGAATGAGTGCGCCCACTCTCCTTTTCTCGGGGGGAGTGGGCGTTTTGTACTCCCCCCCCTGCGGGCAACGAGATTTTTTTTATTTCGCCCCGTCGCAGTGGCTTTGCTTACTTCGTATTTTGTATTTCGTATTTCGTACTTCCAAGCCCCCTTGTGGGGCGAAATAACATAGGCAGGCGGTCAAGCGTGCACGCAGTGCGCGCGCGACCCCTGCAAAACGAATAAAATAATATAGAGCCCGACGAGCAAAGCGAGGAGGCCGACACAATCCCACGAGGGGTGTTAGCCCCGAGTCACGCTCCGCTCCGGGCTTACGCCCTGCTCTATACCCATCTGTCGGCCTCGTCGCTGCGCTCCTCGGGCTCGGGGGTGTTTTTTTCCACGTGCAGGGGCTAACGCCCCTGCCTAAGCTATTTCGCCCCCCATGCGGGGGCTATCAAATTCGGCGGGCATTTGCCCGCGGGCAACGAGATTTTTTATTTCGCCCCTAGCGGGCGAAGTGAGATTGCGGCATGCGCCGCAGTGAGATTTGAGCGAAAGCTCAAGTGAGATTGCTGCGCCGGGGCGCAACAGTGAGATTGAGCCTGCATAGCAGGCTCAGTGGAGGGAGGGGAATAATGTGAGCGGGAGCCCGCTGTATTTTATTTCGCCCCGTCGCAGTGGCTTTGCTTACTTCGTATTTCGCATTTCGTATTTCGTACTTGACAAAGGTCTGTCTGGCGGTGTAATTTATGTTCACACAAACTTATATTGTACTATGAGCGACGAAAAGACATTGATTTTGTTTAAGCCTGATTGCGTGCGCAAAAATCTCTCCGGTATCATCTTGCAGCGTTTACTGGCAGAGGGGTTCCGCCTGCGTGGCCTGAAGATGATGCAGCTGGACGATGCCATTTTGCGTGAGCACTACGGCCACATCATTGACTTGGTGATTGATGGTGAGCCCCTGTTCCCCAAGCTTTCCGCATTCATGCAAACCAGCCCCGTGGTGGCTTTGGTGCTCAGCGGCCCCGGTGTGATTACCCGCGTGCGCACCATCCTTGGCCCCACCAACTCCATGAAGGCAGACAAGGGGACCATACGTGGCGATTTCGGCACCAACAGCATGCTCAACATCTGCCACGCCTCCGACTCCCCCGAGAGTGCCGAGGTAGAGGTTGCCCGCTTCTTCAAGCCTGAGGAGCTCTTTGACAACGTGTTCTGATAATACCCACCCCCATTTTCACGACGAGGGCAGCTCACCGCGGTGAGGCTGCCCTCCGTGCTTTTAAAATTTGTTCCGTTTATAATTGCATGATAATAAATGCGATACGAGTCAAACGGAAAAATCCGCAATAGCATTGCGGATTTTCCGCAGTGTTATTGCGGAAAATTTTGTTCCATTTGTTGCGTCCTGATAAACAAAATGTAGCGAGCGCGCAGGAAAAATCCGCAATGATGCTGCGAAAAATCCGCAATTATATTGCAAATTATTCTTTTATGCTTGACAAAGCAAGCTGTAAGCGTCAGAATATGGGCAGATTATGGCAGAGGACGCATATTATACACGCACGGCAGCAGGCTGGGTCAAGTACATGTCTGCACACTTTCCCTGTGTTTTGTTAACGGGGGCCCGGCAAGTGGGCAAGTCCACCTTGCTGGAGGAGGTGTTGCCTGCGGGGATGAATTATGTGACGCTGGATGACTACTCCCTGGCGGCCGATGCACGGCGCGACCCGATAGGATTTTTGCGGGAGCACGAGGTCCCCTTGTTTATAGACGAGGTGCAATATGCGCCGGAGCTGTTCCGCGCCATCAAGATGCGGGTGGATGCCGCCAAACGCAACGGGATGTATTGGATGACGGGGTCTCAGCATTTTCAGTTGATGGAGGGCGTGAGCGAGAGCTTGGCCGGGCGCGTGGGGATTATAGACCTTTACAGCATGTCTCAGCGCGAGTGCCTGGGGCAGGGGGAAAAAGCCCCGCTGTTCTCCCCGGATACATTGAAAGAGTACGCCGCAGGGGCTACAGCGTGCGATATCCGTGAATTGTACCACCGCATTTGGCGCGGGGGCTATCCAGTATTGCACAAAGATACCGCGTTGGAGCCGCGCGTGTTGTTTGAATCTTACGTACGCACCTATTTGGAGAGGGATGTGAATCAACTGACTCAGGTAGAGAACCGTGCCGCTTTTATCAAGCTCATGCGGTCTGCTGCGGCGCGCACCGGGCAGCAGCTTGTGTATAGCGACTTGGCGAGGGATGCCGAGGTGTCCCCCAACACGGCAAAGGCTTGGATTTCCATCCTGGAAACAACGGGGATTATTTCTCTGCTCTATCCCTACTCCACCAATTCTATTAAGAGGCTTACCAAAACCCCCAAGTTGTATTTTATGGATACCGGTTTGTGCGCTTGGTTAGCGGGGTGGAATGACCCTGTCTCTCTGATGAATGGTCCCTTTGCCGGGGCGATTCTCGAAACCTATGTGTACGGCCAACTGATGCGCAGTTTCTGCCACAATGGCATCCGCCCGCAGCTCTATTTCTTCCGCGATGCTAAGGGCACGGCAGAGGTGGATTTTTTGCTCATTCAGAATGGCGGTATTTACCCCATGGAGGTAAAGCGCAGCAGCTCTCCTACCGCTGCCGACCTGCAGCATGCTGCCAAAATACCCCCCGGCTTGTATGAGCTGCGCCCCGGCATTGTTTTTTGCACAGCAGAGCGCATGTACTCGTTGGAAGCCGGCGCCCGCGCCTTCCCGATTTCCCTTTTGTAGGTGTATTTGTCGGGGGGCTCGCGCATTGAAGGGTGCTAGTATAACGTTCGGTAATTAGTCAGACCTACAAATTTAAAAAAGCCCCCGCGAGCGTTAGCGAGCCGAATTATTGAGCCCCGGCGAGGGGCTACCCTATATCGCCCCTCACCGGGGCTCTGATTTCGGCGGGCATACGCCCGCGGGGGGCAATCATTTTTACTGCGCGGCGCCATGCTCCTTGCATGATAGCTCGCGTTGCTCGCATGATAGTTATACATGATAGCGGGGCATGATAGTTCGCATTCGCTCACATGAAGGGCACTTCTCCTACAAATGGGTGTTTACTCATTGTCCTCACGCGTATGTTCCTTTTCAAAGAGAGCATCGAGGGTGTTGAGGGCATCGGAGCGCAAGATATGCGGGTCGTATTGTTGCAGTAGCGAGGGGTGACCACCGGGGCCGATGCGCTCTTCTAACACGGCTGCAAGGTCTACGGAGTCATAGTAAGCGGCTTGGCGGATGCGGTGTAGGTGGTAGTAGGGTGTGGCGGTATCTGTTTTCTCTTTGAAATCCGGATCTCGCAGCAGGCTCAGGTGAGAGCTCCATTTGCGCCCCCCATGGGCAATGAGGGTGCGGGCGGCGGCCATGGCCGTGGCGTGGTTCGTAACCATGGGTAATACCTGCTGCAAGAGCTCAATGTAGGCTAGGCATTCTTGTTCGTGTGCTGCTTGTGCCAAGCGGCGTTCTTCATTCGTAAAGCCGCCTTTGGGATAGCGCAGCAGCAATTTAAGGGCGGTGGATTGGTAGCAATTTTGCTCTATGAGCTTGTTTTTGACGGTGTAGAGCTGTTCCTCAAGCTCCCGGTATGCCGGGGGCGTATCTGCGGGGAACAAGGGCTCGTAGGGGTACAGCTCGGGCACGGGTGCCTCTTGGTAGTGAGCAGCGGCGGCATCTGCCGTGGCGTGGTCTTTTATGCTACGCAGCAGCTCCAAACGGGTGGCAAGGGTTTGGGTGTATAGCGCCTCGTTGGCGCGCAGCTCGGCATCGGTGGGTATATGGCGGCCATCCGTATAATCAAGCCAAATGTCATAGTGGTACACCTTGCCCCCAATAAGCGCGCGCATGTGGTGGATTTCGTAATATCGGCCATTCTGCACACCGGGGCCGGTGATGTCCTCACATTCTATGATATTTACCGGGGCCAGCAGGTTATGAGTGAGGGCGTTGATGGCATCCGTGCGGTTCATGGCGGGGTTTTGAATACAGTCTATGCATGCGGCAGCGGGGATGCGCCAAGCGGTTTCTTGTGTAAAGCCCGGTCCGCCGAGGATGCCCTTGTGCTGCTTGTATGGGGAATTGTGCAGTGCTGTTTGCATGATGGCGGCAATTTCCTGCGCGGTTTCCGGTGTCAGCTCACAGCGCTCGTAGGCTCCCCATGGGTCGCCGCAGTAGTTTGCCAACAGGGTGGAGCTGTAGTAGCACTGTTGGGCCAAGCGCTCTTTTTCTGTATCGCAGAGCTTGTAGATGGGCTCACAGGCCTCCAGCGTTTGCTCACTTGCGGTGGTGCTGTGGGCGGCAGCACCGAAATCCTCCAGCTCATCTGCGGCGGCATCGGCCGTGGCGCGGTTTTGTACTGCCTGCAAAATGGCAAGTCTGCGTTGGCTACGGCACACCGTGGTGGTGTCCAACTCTTCTGCGCTTGGGCAGCATTCGGCAAACTCTTTTTCAGAGTATACGGGGGCTGCGGTGGTATCTAACCATACCGTTATTTCATGTCTTTGCCCACGGTGAAATACAGCAACGGTGCTGACTACATAGCACTTGCCCGCTATCTCCTTTGACTCTTGAGAGATGAGCGTGCTATTGCCCAAGAGCGCCTCGGGGCAGAAAAAGGTAGATTTATCCTCATATTCGGTATCTGCGGGGCGGGGTGCGGTGCATACCCAAGCTGTTTTGCGGGTGAGGCCCGGACCACCGCTTACCCCCTTGCGAATGCTTGCCGGCAGCAGGGCAAAACTGTGCTGCATGCGCTCACCCAGCTCCGCCATAATTTGTGGGGTAGCGGGCACGGGCAGCTGCACGCACTGCGCTGCCGCTTCCTCATTTGCCCCCATGGCGATTGCCAATTTTGCTGACCCGTAATAATGATAGGGCAGGGCCTCACACGCGGCGGCGTATTCGTCATAAAGTGCCTCTGTGGCGTTATCCGGTGGTTCTAGCCCTGCCGGATGCATAGCTGCCGCATCCGCCTGTTCTTTGGTGCGAATGTGGCACAGAACTTCAATTTGCTGCCGCAGCAGGGCATCCGCCATCTCATCTGCAACGGCAATCAAGGGACAAAGTGCAAGCATCAAGCTGGGGTATAGGGCTTTCATCATGTGTGTGTTTTGCGAGAATTATATCATGGTAATACTCTATTTCAAGAATTTTTACTCAAAAGTTACTCAAAAATTACTCAAAAGCACCCACAAGTGCGAGGAAATGATTTAACTGTATAAAAATGAGATTCTTGCGTAAAAAGATTAAGAAAAGTTACTCAAAAATACTCAAAAGTTACTCAAAAATACTCAAAAGCACCCACAAATATGAGAAAATGATTTAACTATATAATAATAAACTTATTACGCAAAATGATTAAGAAAAGTTACTCAAAAATACTCAAAAGTTACTCAAAAATTTATGGTTGATTATCCATGGAGAGCGATTTAACATAGTAAGATGCCATGGCTATGTTACAGATACATCAGAGGGCGGGTTAAGTGATATCGTAGGGCGAGACTTTAGTCTCGCATTTATGAACAACGCATACCGTTAATAAAAGCGTGAGACTGAAGTCTCACGCTACGATATAGATAAATTGCCTTTATTCTTATTGCACCAACGCGTCATTTATTTAATAGCTTTAATGTTTAACTATATATAAAATATGGCAATAGTTTTCAACATCTAAGTGATAATTGCATTTGCTCATGATAAAAAGGGCTTTAAGCCTGAGATTGAGCTTGACGGGAGGGGGGTGTGATATGTTAACCTAACCCTCAAACATAATGTTTTTTTAAGTTTACAGACACATTGATATGGACAAGATAGTTTATCATTTTGGTGGTGGAACCGCCGATGGCGATGGCAGTATGAAGGCGCTGCTGGGTGGCAAGGGTGCCAATTTGGCAGAGATGGCTCGTATTGGCTTGCCTGTGCCCCCGGGGTTCACCATCACTACAGAGGTTTGCACCTATTACTATGAGAACGGCTTAACCTACCCCGCAGAGCTTGATGGTTTGGTGCACGAGGGTATTGCCAAGATGGAGGGGCACGTGGGCCGCAAGTTCGGCGACACCACGGCTATGCCGCTTCTGGTTTCCGTGCGCTCCGGTGCCCGTGAGTCCATGCCCGGTATGATGGACACCATCCTCAACCTCGGCCTTAACGATGAGACCGTGGAGGCCATGGCCACCGCCACCGGTAATCCCCGCTTTGCATGGGACTGCTACCGCCGTTTTGTGCAGATGTACGGCGACGTAGTGATGGGCGTGCAGAAGGATGAGGGCGAGGACCTGGAGCCCTTTGAGAGCGTCATCCACACCCTCAAGCACGAGCGCTACGGCAAAGATATCTCCGACTCTGAGCTGACGGCAGACGACAGCCGCGAGTTGGTGAAGCGTTTCAAGACCCTCGTACTTGCCCGCAGTGGGCAGAACTTCCCCGCAGACCCCTGGGAGCAGCTCAAGGGGGCCGTCGGTGCCGTGTTCGGCAGCTGGAACAACGACCGTGCCATCACCTACCGCCAGAAGTATGGCATACCCAGCGAGTGGGGTACTGCCGTGAACGTGCAGAGCATGGTGTTCGGCAACACGTCTGATGAATCCGGCTCCGGTGTGGCCTTTACCCGTAACCCCGCCATCGGTGTTAACGAGTTCTACGGCGAGTTCCTCATGAATGCTCAGGGTGAGGACGTTGTGGCCGGCGTGCGCACCCCGGACCCCGTGGATAAGCTGGCAGAGGTAATGCCCAGCGCCTTCCAAGAGCTGTGCGACATCCGCAAGAAGCTCGAGAACCACTTTCGCGACATGCAGGACTTTGAGTTCACCATTCAGGACCGCAAGGTATACATGTTGCAGACCCGCAACGGCAAGCGCACCGGTATTGCCGCGTTCCGCATTGCCTGCGATATGGAGCGAGAGGGGCTCATCGACTGGCAGACCGCCGTTAAGCGTATACCCGCCGACCAGGTGGACCAAGTGCTGGCCCCTGTGTTTGATGCCGCAGCCATCAAGAAAGTACGCCCCATTGCCAAGGGGCTCAACGCCGGCCCCGGTGCTGCCTCCGGCCGTATTTACCTGAACGCCAGCCGCTGCATAGAGGCCACCAAGAAGGGTGAGCACGTGCTGCTGGTGCGCTTGGAGACCTCTCCCGAGGATCTGCGCGGCATGATTGCGGCAGAGGGTATTTTGACGGCTCGCGGTGGGCTCTCCAGCCACGCTGCCTTGGTAGCCCGCCAGATGGGTAAGGTTTGCGTTTGCGGCGTGAACGAGCTGGAGATTGACTACCAGAAGCGCACCGTCACCATTGCCGGTGTTACCTACCAGGAGGGCGACTACCTCTCCCTGGACGGCACGGCCGGGCTTGTCTATGCCGGCAAGATTGACACCGCCCCCTCCGAGATTATTCAAGTGCTCATCAAGAAGACCATGACCCCCGAGCAGAGCCAAAGCTACCGCGACTTTGCCCGTGTGATGGACTGGTGCAAGCATGCCACCCGCATGCAGGTGCGCACCAATGCAGACTCCCCCGAGCAGGCAGAGGCTGCCATCGCCTTCGGGGCCACCGGCATCGGCCTTTGCCGTACGGAGCACATGTTCTTTGGCGGCAACCGTATCGACTACATGCGCCGCATGATCCTCTCCGAGCGTTTCATGGAGCGCAAGGAGGCTGTGGAGCGCTTGCTGCCCTTCCAAAAGGGTGACTTCAAGGGTATCTTCAAGGCATTGGCCGGGCGCCCCGCCACCATCCGCCTGCTGGACCCGCCCCTGCACGAGTTCTTGCCCCACACCAAGGAGCAGCAGCTTGACATTGCCAAGAAGTTCAACATGCCCGTAGAGCTTATCATGCGCCGTGTGCAAGAGCTGCACGAGTTCAACCCCATGCTTGGCCACCGTGGCTGCCGCCTCGGTATCTCTTACCCCGAGATTACTGAGATGCAGGCCCGTGCTATCATTGAAGCCGCCATTGAGGTGCAGGAGGAAGAAGGCTTTGAGGTGAAACCTGAAATTATGGTGCCCCTCGTATCCTTCAAGCGCGAGCTCGACCTGCAGAAGGAGGTTATTGACCGCGTTGCAGATCAAGTGTTTGCCGAGAAGGGCAAGCGCGTAGCCTACAAAGTGGGTACCATGATTGAGATTCCCCGCGCCTGCGTCACCGCCGATGAAATTGCGCAGACCGCCGAGTTCTTCTCCTTTGGTACCAATGACCTTACGCAGACCGGTCTCGGTATGAGTCGAGACGACTCCGGCTCCTTCCTCAACCACTACCGTGACATGGAGATTGTGACCGCCAACGTATTCGCCTCCATCGACCAAACAGGCGTAGGCCGCCTCATGAAGATGGCTATCGACTACGGCCGCTCCTCTCGCCCCGGTATGAAGATGGGCATTTGCGGCGAGCACGGCGGCGACCCCGCCTCCGTTCGCTTCTGCCACAAGATTGGCCTTAACTACGTATCCTGCTCTCCCTACCGCGTGCCCACCGCTCGCCTTGCTGCCGCCCAGGCCGCCCTCTCCGAGAACTGATAGCGTAGAACACAGCGATAAAACTCACACCACCGCCCCCTGCAGCACCGCTGCCGGGGGCGGTGCCGTTGGCAAAAATGCATGAGTGTACGCTTGAAATTTTTACTTAACATGCTATAATATGCATGTCTTTATGGAAATGTATGTACCACCCTTCAGCGTGAGCGCCAAGGCTATCGGCTTGGTGGCGGAGATAAGTGCGCTGGTAGAGCGGTATGCTATATTGTTCTCCCCATGCGGGGCGAAGTGAGATTGCGGCTGCGCCGCAGTGAGATTGAGCCAGCTGCGCAGGCTCAGTGGTGGAATAATAGAGCCCGAAGACGGAACGCGCCTGCCTATTGGCTACCGCCCCCTCAATTGACTTATGGGGCTCATTAATTCGGCGGGCGGGAGCCCGCGGGGGTCAATCATTTTTACTGCGCGGCGCCATGCGCCTTGCATGATAGCTCGCAGGGCTCGCATGATAGTTTTACATGATAGCGAGGCATGATAGTTTGCATTCGCTCACATTAAATATTCCCTGTCTGCTTGCGTTTGCCCTGAATACACGCTAAATTTGCGTTAAATGCGAAATGGCTTGATAATGTGCTGAAACTTGGCATAATAGCCCGCGTATGAAAGCCATAACAAGTATATTGGCCGGGGTGGTAGCTATGGTGGCTGCGGTTGCACCGCAGGCGCAGGCAGACCGCCTTTCTGACAAACCGGCAGAGAGAATTAAACTCTTGGATAAAGTCTCCCATTCCACTTTTGGCGTAGGAAGTAACGTAGGAAGTAATGTACGACCGGAGGCGTACGCGCAGGTTTTAAAAGATTTAGGGCTACCAGCTGAGTTGATGTCCGAAATAGAGTTGTATAGACAAAACCGCAAAAATCCTCGGCAACATACTGTTTCATTAATTATACGTATATGTACACAACGACAGGTGACGATGTTGCAGCTGAGCATTTTATTAAATCGTGAAGCGGAACCTCTTCGTCGTAAATCGTGAAGCGGAACCTCTTCGTCGTGATTTTGTAGCACCATTAGTGCGGCAAAATAAATTACGTTACACAGAAGAAAGTAAACACAGCTCAGGGCAGTCATATACCACTGCTATGAATGATGAAATGCCGTCGTAACCTTCTTACCTCAAGAATCTAAGTATATGAAAGTAACCACTCTTTTTTCGATTATTGCAGGGGGGATGCTGCTACAGGCCTGCACATGCGTGCAGCAATGGCAGGAGTCACGTGAGATGGATGCCAAGTACAACGCCTATGTTGAACGGTGCCAAACCGAAGACCCGGAACTGACTTCTTTAAAGAAGGCAGCAGCTACAGCCGCACGGGCTCAGATTCGCGTGGTATGGGATACCGATAAAGAAGACACCCTTATCGCCCTTGGGGCAGAGGAGTTGGCCGCTATTCGAAAGATGATGCCGAGAATGAAAGAAACACCCGCCCTTTGCCGCGAGGCATGGGAAAAGCAGCAGCGACAGTACCCTATGTTGGTATCTTACCGCGGCTTCGGCTTCTTGGAGTTCTTGAATGACCGGGGCGAAACAATAGCGGAACTTGCACTCGAGGTCATGCAAATCGGTACCTGTGAAAAAGCAGAAGAATACACCCGCGATTACCGCTTTTCCAGACCCGCCTACATGCTGCCGGCGGCAGATTTAGCACGCTTCAAATCCTTGCCCGCCATGGTAAAATATGATAAGCTGTAGGAGCTTCGATTTTGTGTTAAAATGCGAAAAGGCTTGATACTGCGATAAAACGTGGTATAATGCCTCATGTATGAAAGCCATAACAAGCATATTGGCCGGGGTGGTGACCTTTGTGGCTGCGGTTGCACCGCAGGCGCAGGCAGACCGCTATTCTGACTACTGGGCACCGGAGAACATGGCCAAGCGCCAATGCACCTCCGTGCATTTGGGCTATTTGCCTTCTATTCCTTCTCACACTGCTGCATATCAAGAGGTAGTGGTAGAGAAGAGTGCCCCCGGTACCTACTTTGCCGCCAACAATTTCAGTTGCGGTTACATTGGTGTGCAAGAGCTTATGGAAAAGACAGAGGACGGTACCCGCCATGTGCGTAAGGCGATTTTCTCCATATGGGATGCGAAGGACAGCGGGGATAACCCCCATGCCGCCCCGGAGGAGGAGCGTGCCAAACTGGTGCAAAAAGGACGTTTGGTTACCACCCGCCGTTTCGGTGGTGAGGGTACGGGCGGTAACTCCATGCGAGATTTTGATTGGAAAGAGGGCGAGGTTATCCGCACCCTCGTTATCGAGCGCCCCGATGGCGAAGACTTCCGCCAGATTGCCGGCTACATATGGGACCCCGAGACCAAGCAGTGGGAGCTGCTGAGCTGCTGGCGTATTCAGGCCCTGAGCCGTGGCTTGGGTGGCGGCTGTGGCTTTGTGGAGGATTTCTGCCGCAATGTGGAGTCCAAAAAGCACGAGCGCCGCGCTACCTTTGGCCCTGCTTGGCGTTGGGACGGCAAACAGTGGTCCGCCGCCACGGAGTTCCGCTTTACCAAAGACGGCAACCCCAATATGGAGATTAACTGCCGCCTGCACCCGCAGCTCGGCTACTACTCCCTTGCCACCGGCGGCGACATTAAGCCCGATGCAGAGTTTCCGCTTTGGCAGATCAAGAAGCTTGATAAACAAGCTAAACCCGAGCAGCCCGGTGAGGATGTGATGAAGCTGATTAATGCCCCCAAGTTGGAGCAGAAATAACCCCCATAAACACGAAGAGATGAAAAGACTGTTCTCAATGATGATGGTAGTCGTGGGCTTGGCAGCAAGCAGCATGACGGCACAGGCAGAGCTCAGCCCGGATGGCGTTGTTGCCGTAGAGCATTTCGGCAAACTGGAGCAATGCATGGAGAATATGACCGCCGTGTTGACAAAAGTAACGGATAAAGAATCTGCCGATGCCCAGGTGGAGGCGTTTCTTGCCGCAACTAAGGCACTTACGGAGCAGATGCTGGCCATGGAATCCCTGCAGAATGTGCTGAAGGGCAAGCCTAATGCAGATGATGAGGCGGCTTTTGAGCAATGCCGCAATAATTTGCATGTAGCCGGTATGGCCATGCAGGCAGAGCTGCGGCGTTTGGCTATGGTCAACTTCTATGATTCTGAGGCTTTTATCAAAGCCCTCATGTCTTTACAGGCAGCTCAGTAAAACACATGCTTTTGGCTTGACAATCGCTGCATGTGTTGATATTTTACTGCGCGTCACCGCAACCGGTGGCGCGCATTTACATTAAATAACGTTTATATGAAAACACTGCTCATCACCCTTTGTGTTGGTACCACGGCAGCTATGGCCGCTCCGCTTGTTACGGGTGCCTTGTCCGCCTCCGGGCAGGCGGCTGTTGCCTCATACACCGCTGTAGAGGTGTGCATGAGCGAGATGGCCGCCATACTCTCCCGCATACAGGATAAACCCGCTGCCGCTGCGGAGTCCGCCGCGCTGCTGCGCGTGGGTAAAGAGCTCAAGACCCTGCTGGAGAATATGGATGACCCCTACGCCATGGGGGCAAAAGCCGTTACCACGACAGATGCCTACACCCTGCGTACATGTGCACAGCGCATGCGCGTGGCCGGTATGGCGGTGCAAAATCACATGGTACGCCTGGCCAAAGTGCAGTTCTACAACTCCGCAGAGCTCATCAAGGCATTACAAGAGCTCGAAATGCTGGATGACGCTACGGACTCCCTCATTCGCTGACAATTATCCCCCTGTAAACTCACATGAACCGCAGCACCCTTTTTTGCCCCATTGTTATTTGCGCGGGGGTAATGTGCTCCACCGCTTGTGCCGCCCCCACCCCGGCCGGGCAGGAGGTAGCCAACGCTATAGATGCCTTTTGCGGTAGTTTGCGTGAGATGAACACCCTGATGGCGGGGGTAACGGACCGCGCTACGGCAGATGCCGTAACATCCCCCCTACGCCAAAAGACGAAGGAGATGTACCAAAACTCCTGCCGTGTGAAGGAGCTCTCCTTAAAGTCCGAGCCCAATGATGAGGACCAGGCCGTGCTGATGCGCCAAGTGCTTGAATTGCAGCTCTTGCAGGCAGAGTTTGAGCGCCATTGCCTGCGCTTGGCAGAGCAACGCTTTTATGACTCCGTGCAGCTGGCTCGCCTTTTTCATGCCATTGCAGAGCTGTACCAGAGAGAGCAAAACGGCACGGTTGCTCCGCCGGCACCCCCCGCTGCACCTAAGGAGGAACGCCGTATCAGCGAGGAGGAACGCTTGCGCCGCGAGCAACGCCGCAATGAGCGCCTTAAATTGTACTACGAAAAAGGTACTTTCTGATGCGGTTTACCCTGTATCCCTTGGCTGATTTGCTTGGCATAGCGGATTTTGAGCTTCACAAAGCACTTAAAATTGTATAGAATACGCGCATGACGACATACAGCGCACCGGCTAAGATTAATTTGTCTCTCAAGGTAATGAGCAAGCGTGAGGACGGTTTCCACAATGTGGATATCCTGATGGCGAGGCTCGATTTGGAGGATAAGTTGGATTTTCATAACTCCCGTACCACAACATTGTTGTGTGATACACCCGGTGTGCCCACCGATGAAAGCAATTTGGTGGTTAAAGCCATACGCGAGTTTGAAAAAGCCTATGGCCGCAAAGCCAAACAGCGCATTACGCTTACCAAGAATATCCCCTTCGGGGCCGGCTTGGGCGGTGGCTCGGCAGATGCCGCCATTACCCTCAAAGCCGTTAATGAAATCATTGGCACCAATTATTCTGAGGAAGAGCTGCATGCCATGGCCGCTGCCATTGGCAGTGATGTGCCGTTTTTCCTCAATCCCGTTATCAGCCGTTGCACGGGCAGGGGGGAAATTGTGGAGCCCGTGCCCGAGCTCGCGGGGTGGACCAGCCCCATTGTGCTCATCAAACCGCAGTTCGGGGTTTCTACCCCCTCTGCATACAAAGGTTTACACGGTGCACACCGCATGAAAGGGGTTACCTACAACGCCCAAACGGTGGATGGTATCAAACTTGTTAATGAGCTGGAGCGCTCCGTATTCACCAAGTTCCCCGTGCTGGGCTTGTGGAAAATGTGGATGCTGCAACAACCCGGTGTGCGTGCTGCGCTGATGAGCGGTAGCGGCTCTACCCTCTTTGCGCTTACAGAAACCCCCGAGCAGGCGCAAGCCCTGGCCGAGGCCGCTAAGGCAGAGCTGGATTCCACCCTCTGGACCTACTGCGGTACCGTGAATCCGCAGGCGTAACGCGGGGGATTAGGCAAGGGGCGATAATGGGGGCAGGGCATCATGATTGTCGTTTCCATAGACCCGGCCATACGCAACACGGGCTATGCCGTGTTAGAGGGCGACCATAAGCGAGCCGTCGCGCTGGATTACGGCACCCTGTCTTTGCCTCAAAAGTTGCCGCAAAGTGAATGCCTGTTGGCTATTCATGAAAAAGTGTGTGCACTCATAGAGCAATGGCAGCCCGATGAATTGGCCATAGAGGGTATCATTTTTGTACAGTCTCACCGCACGGCCATTTACATGGGGTCTGCCCGGGCTGCCACTGTGCTGGCTGCCGCCCGCTATGGCAAGCGCATTATGGAATACCCGCCCACCTGCGTAAAATTAGCCACTGTTGGCCGTGGCGGTGCCGGTAAACAACAGGTCGCTTTCATGATGCGTGCTATGCTCGGCCTTACCGAAACACCCGCGCCCGATGCCGCAGATGCCCTCGCCATCGGTTACACCCATCTGGCCGCCTCAGATCCCCTCAAAGCACATCTTTTTCGCGAAAGAAAGTATATTTAAGCCCCCCGATACCCCTATTTTTGCAAAAAAATGCAAAAAAATTGATAAATTCGGCAGATTAGGCTTGCAAAAGCGTTGTATACGTTATATTCTCCGCTATGGCAGAAATTCAGCTTGGACTTACATTTGACGACGTGCTCTTGCTTCCGTGCCTGAGCACTATTCTTCCCGGCGAGGCCGACCCCTCTTCTCAACTTTGCGCGGGTTTCCCGCTCCGCCTGCCCATTCTCTCCGCCCCCATGGATACGGTGACGGAGGTAGACATGGCCATTGCCATGGCTCGCGAGGGTGGTTTGGGTGTGATTCACCGTAACAACCGCATAGATGACCAAGCCGCTATGGTGGCTAAGGTAAAGCGCTTTGAAAATGCCGTTATCACCAAGCCGCTCACCGTCACCAGCGACATGAGCCTGAGCCGTGTTAAGGGCATTATGCTTGAGCACGGGTTCTCCGGCCTGCCTGTGGTGGCAGAGGGTAACCTGCTGGTGGGTATCATCACCGGCCGCGATATGCGTGTGGTGGACGGGCATGACCTGGATAAACTGACGGTGGCAGATGTGATGACTCCCATGAGCCGTCTCATCACCGGCACTCGCGCCACCACGCAGGAGGAAGCCCGCAAGATTCTTTATTCCAACCGCATCGAGAAGCTGCCGCTCATCGATGAAGACGGATGCTTGGTCGGCCTGATTACCGATACGGATATCCGCAAGCGCGAGGCTTTCCAGGAATCCACGAAGGATGATATGGGTCGTCTGCGCTGCGGTGCTGCCGTGGGCCCCGGTCCGGAGTTCATGGCTCGCGCTCAGGCCGTGGTGGATGCCGGTGCC
>SUVJ01000030.1 GCA_015062045.1 Akkermansiaceae bacterium | reverse complement strand
AGCTGAAGCAGAGGCCCGCGCCAAAGCTGAAGCAGAGGCTCGTGCCAAAGCTGAAGCAGAGGCCCGCGCCAAAGCTGAAGCAGAAGCCCGCGCCAAGGCTGAGGCAGAGGCCCGCGCCAAAGCTGAGGCAGAAGCCCGCGCCAAAGCTGAGGCAGAGGCCGCACGCCTGAAAGCGGAGGCAGAGGCCCGAGCCAAGGCAGAGGCAGAAGCCCGCGCCAAGGCTGAGGCTGAAGCAGAGGCCGCACGACTGAAAGCGGAAGCAGAGGCCCGCGCCAAAGCAGAGGCAGAAGCCCTTGCCGCATGGGAGGCAGCGCAACAACAGCACACCTCAACTCTGCCCACCCAAAATGCAGCCCCCCTTGGTGAGCGCACCGTCATCGAATCCCCTACGGAGCAAGCCCCTGTAGAAAGCCCGATAGAAATCATTACACAACCCGCAAACTGATGCGTTTTTCCGTATTAGCCAGCAGCAGCAAAGGTAATGCCACCGTGATATGCGGTGGCAACACCCGGCTGTTGGTGGACACCGGCATCAGTGCTACACGCATTCGCAAAGGGCTCTCGGAATGCGGGCTGAGCATAAAGCAAATACAGGCTGTTTTATTTACCCATGAGCATACGGACCACGTATGCGGCTTAGGACAACTTACTAAAAAAGACCCCCTTAACATATACTGCACCCGTTACATGGGGCAAGAGCTACGCCCCATTGCAGATAAGTCCGTTTATACCTACATAGAGCCCGGCAGTGCCGTACAGATTGGGATATTCGTGTTACCCCGTTTTCTGTAAGCCACGATGCTACAGACCCCGTAGGCTATCTTTTTGAATGCAACGGCAAAAAATTGGGTTATGTTACCGATACCGGAAAAGTCCCCCGCGGCATGACAGAACTGCTGCAAGGGGTAGATGCCCTGTATTTGGAGTCAAACTACGACCCCGACATGCTGCGCAACTCGGGCCGCCCGCTTTACCTCATTGAGCGCATTGCAAGCAACTTCGGGCATTTATCCAACGAGCAGGCCTGTGAGTTTGTGCGCAGCATTGCCCACGGGGGCTTGCAGCATATTGTACTGGCGCACCTGAGCCAAGATTGCAACACCCCGCAAAAAGCGTTTAACTGCATGCAGCAAACTCTCCGAGACCTGCAACTACCAACCAACCTGCACTGCGCGCCTGCGGCGACAAGACTGCCGTGGATTCAAATCGCGTAGTATCAAATTCCCACCTCATCACCGGATTCACTCAATATGAAAAAATCAACACTCATGATGATAGCAGCCATGACTGCAACAACACTAATGGGGCAAGATGCCAAGCAGATTGCCGACAACCTTACTGTACCCACCGAGCTTTGGGGCGGTGGCGACAACAAGCTCTGCATACCCACAGTAAACGGTGCCACCGTAGAGCTGCTGGGTGCAGACTATGAGCAAATTATCCAGGCAGACGGCACCGTTCGCCCCGTTTTGAACGATACCCCCGTCAACGTCAACTTCAAAGTCACTAAAGACGGCAAAGAAGCCTATAGTAAGGATTACGAAATCATCATCAAGCCTCGATTCTCAACCAAGGGAGAAGCAAATGCCAAACCGCAGGTCATACCCTCCCTCCTGCAATGGAAGGGTGGCCAAGGCGAATACAAGCTCGGCGATAAGGTGACGGTTTCCTACTTTGGGGTGGATAAAGCCCGCGCCGATATCATTACGGAGGATTTGCGTGCCGTACTCGGCAAGGAAGTGATAGTGATAAATTCTCTCGTAAAAGCCGACATCAGATTCCAAGTTCCGAATTTGAAGGCGCACACCCGCAAAGGTGAGCATTATCGATACCAAGCAGATGATAACGGTGTTTGCATATCAGCATCCTCCCCTCAAGGTCTTTTCTGGGGGTCTCGCACCCTGTTGCAGATGCTCAAACAAAACCCGGGCAGCCTGCCATACGGGGAGGCATACGATGTACCCCGCTATGAGGTGCGCGGTGTATTGTTCGACATTGCCCGCACGCCCTACACCCTCAAAGATTTGCGGGATGTTGTCAACGCCATGGCATGGTACAAGATGAACGACCTGCACTTGGTCATTAACAATAACTACATCTTCTTGGAGGAATACGTAAAAGACGGTCACGACCCGCTTAAAGAAGCCTACACAGCCTTCCGTTTAGAAAGCGATATGGTGGGTGAAAACGGCCAAAAACTGACCGCCGAGGACGTATGGTTCACCAAGAAGGAGTTCCGCGAGCTCATAGACTACGCCAAGCTGCGTGGTGTGAACATTGTGCCGGAGTTCGACACCCCCGGTCACGCGCTCTCTTTCACCAAGGTGCGCCCGGACTTAATCTACCAAGGCCCCATGAACCACCCCGGCAGACGCTCCGACCACATAGATGCCGGCAACCCCGAGACCCTCAAGTTTGTAGGCAAAGTGTTGGATGAATACCTGCTGCCCAATGCAGCGTTCGGTGATAAGCCCGTGTTGGATGGCTGCGTCATCCACGTGGGTGCAGATGAGTTCTACGGCGAGGCAGAGGTATACCGTCAATTTGCTGATGGCCTGCTCAAGCATGTTAAGAGCAGAGGCTTTACCCCGCGCATCTGGGGCAGCCTTACCCACAAACCCGGCAAAACCAAGGTGGAGTCCGAGGGCGTGCAAATGAACCTGTGGAGTGCCCATTGGCAAGACCCCATTGAGGCCATGAATGATGGGTTCAAACTCATCAATACCAATGATGGGCACCTCTATATTGTGCCGTTTGCCAATTATTACCGCATGGATAAAAACCACAAGTGGGTGTACAATAATTGGCGCCCCAACTATGTGGGCAAATCCCACATCCCCGCCGGGCACCCCAACCTCATTGGTGCAACCTTTGCCATTTGGAACGACATGACCGACCTTAAGCACTCCGGCTACGGCATGTATGATATTTGGGATGTATTCCGCGGCTCGGCAGATGTACTCAGCCAGCGCATGTGGGGCACGGAGCATAACCCGAACACCTTTGAAAACCACCGTAAACTGGTCCAAAAGATCGGCGAGGCTCCCAACATTAACCCGCTTTACCTGCGTGCAGGTGACAAACCCGTGGTGGTAGCCCCCACCACCCTGCCCATGCAGCTTCATGAACCCGCCGCCGGGCCGAACTATCACCTCACCGCAGAGGTAGAGCTCACCGAAGCCCCCGAGGGGGTGGAGCAAGTGCTGCTCAGCGGGCCGGAGGGTAAGCTCTATGCCACCATGAAAGACGGCACCGTTGGGTTTGTGCGTAACGACTCTATGTGCTTCTCCTTTGGAGGTAAGCTGCCTGTGGGGCAAAAGGTCAAGCTGGAGCTCATCGGCAAACCGCAGGCTACACAGTTGCTGGTAGACGGCAAAGAAATCGGCACCCTCACCCTCATGAACTACAGGGACCGCGAGAACGGCTGGCAAAACCGCACCAAGGGGCTGCGCTCCACCTTCATTCTGCCATTGCAGACCGTGGGTGAATCCTTTAAGGGTAAGGTACACAGCCTCAAGGTTGAGTTTGCAGAACCCACCCCTGCCCCCCAAAAGTAATGGACGCACAGCAAGAATACGAGCTGGGGGCGGCTGCCTTTAAAGCCGGAGATGCCGCAACAGGCGCAGAGCACCTGCGCCGTGCGGCCTTTGCCGGCCATGCAGAGGCTCAAAATCAACTCGCGCGCGTCTACTTTGCCCAAGTCAAAACTCGCACAGACTTGGCGGATTTGGAGGCCGCGGCACAATCCGGGGACCATGTAGCCCTCTTTGTGCTCGCCATGTGCTTTTTGGATGGTAAGCTCATTGCCAAAGATACGGACAAAGCCCTGCTCGCCCTGCAACACGCAGCGGCCCGCGGCAATGTCATGGCAGAGGCCATGCTCAACAGCCCCGCACAAGCCTGAGCGCTTTAGCCACCTAGGGGAACGCATTAGGATTATGACACTTTCTTCAGATTGACAATTTACCATTTACAATTTACAAAGTTATTGAATTTACAAGCTCTTATATAAATATTTATCACCTGAAAGCAAAACATAAGGCCTTATCTTTTCCCGGCTACATAGCGAGAGAAACATTTTTTTGCGCAATGCAGAGGCCATAAAACATCGTGCTGCACTCAGAGCGATGTTTTGTCAGAAGAATTGTAAATGGTAAATTGTACATTGTAAATAATGGGCTTACAGGGTTCATTGCCTAATGCGTTTGCCTTGCTTAGCCCGCCCCCTCGCTAACAACGGGCTCCGCATATGTTTAAGACAAGTAATTCTGCACAAAAAGCTTGCCAAAGCGGGGGGGATGGTGTATAGTCTCGCGCGTCATGACTGAATTGCCAAAGGCTTACGAACCGAATTTTGTTGAAGAGAAGTGGCAAACCCGCTGGATGTCAGAGGGTTGCTTTCATGCAGACCCGCAATCTGCCAAACCTGCATACAGCATCGTAATACCGCCGCCCAACGTAACGGGGGTATTGCACATGGGGCACGTGCTCAACAATACGATTCAGGATATTTTAGCCCGCCGCGCCCGCCAAGAGGGCAAAGAGGTATTGTGGCTGCCGGGCACGGACCACGCCGGCATTGCCACCCAAGCTCGTGTGGAAAAAGAGCTTGCCAAGGAGACCCCGCCCCGTACCCGCTATGATGTGGGCCGTGAGGACTTTGTGAAAATGGTGTGGGAGTGGAAGGAGAAACACGGCGGTATCATCATCAAACAGCTTAAAAAACTGGGTTGCTCCTGCGACTGGGAGCGCGAGCGCTTTACCATGGACAACGTGTTTGCCCCGGAGGTAGCACGCGCCTTTACCGAGCTCTTTAAGGAAGGGCTTATCTACCGTGGCCGCCGCATGGTCAACTGGGACCCCGTGCTGCGCACCGCTTTGTCTGATGAGGAGGTTATCATGACACCCTCCAAGAGCAAACTTTACACCATTCGCTACAAACTGGCGGATGGCAGCGGGCAGTTGCTGGTATCCACCACCCGCCCCGAGACCATCATGGCAGACGTAGCCGTGGCTGTTAACCCCAAAGACCCGCGTTTCGGCCACCTCATCGGCAAAACTGTTATCCGCCCGCTGGTGGAGACAGAGATTCCCATCATTGCGGATGACCACGTGGAGATCGACTTCGGCACCGGTGCCCTCAAGATTACCCCGGCACACGACCGCACGGACTTTGAGGTGGGCATGAAGAATAATCTGGAGATTATCGACGTGCTCACGGCAGACGGCCACATTAACTGCCCCGCCTGCCCCGAGCTGCACGGTATGGACCGCTTTGCGGCACGCGACAAATCCATTGAACTGATTGAGGCCAAGGGATTGCTGGAAAAGGTTGAGGACTACGAGAACAACGTAGGTATCTCCCAACGCTCGGATGTACCCATTGAGCCGCGTTTGAGCATGCAGTGGTTCCTGAAATACCCCTGCGTAGAAGAGGCCGCGGCTGCCGTAGCCAACGGTGATATCGTGTTCCGCCCTGCCCACTGGGCCAAAACTTATGCCCACTGGCTGGAGGGGATTCAGGACTGGTGCATCTCTCGCCAGCTGTGGTGGGGGCACCGCATACCCGTTTGGTACCGCAAAGACAAAGCTAC
Organism: Akkermansiaceae bacterium; assembly: GCA_015062045.1. GTDB lineage: Bacteria > Verrucomicrobiota > Verrucomicrobiia > Verrucomicrobiales > Akkermansiaceae > Akkermansia. The sequence goes on along the minus strand of SUVJ01000030.1, from coordinate 19,369 downwards.
AGAGCTGCAAGAGGCCACCAAGCTGGATGCCGAAGACGCCGCCGCAGGCAACATTTACGTGGGTGTAGAGCCCCCCGCCGACCCTGAAAACTGGGTACAGGATGAAGACGCTCTGGACACCTGGTTCTCCAGCTGGTTGTGGCCCTTTGCCACCATGGATGCCGAGTGCCGCGCCAAGTTCTACCCCACCAGTGACTTGGTAACCGGGCCGGATATCATCTTCTTCTGGGTAGCACGCATGATTATGGCCGGCTACCGCTTTGCAGACGGCAAGAAGCCGTTCAGCAACGTGTTCTTCACCTCCATTGTGCGAGACCTGCAAGGCCGCAAGATGAGCAAGAGCTTGGGCAACAGCCCGGATCCGCTGGACCTCATTGCCAAGTACGGTGCAGACGGCCTGAGATTCGGACTGATGCGCATTGCCCCCACGGGTACAGACGTTAAGTTTGACGAAAAGCAGATTGAGGAGGGCAAGAACTTTGCCAACAAGCTGTACAACGCAGCACGTTTCCGCATGATGCAAGGCGAGGCGAGCACAGACCCCGCCCCCAAGTTCACCCCGGTGCATATAGACATACTCTCCAAGCTCAAAGAGCTGCACGCCACCGTGGCAGAGGGCTTGGCCAAGTACGAGTTTAACACCTACACGCAGGCCCTGTACTCCTTCTTCTGGAATGAGTATTGCAGCTTGTTCCTGGAGGCGGTGAAGAACGATTTGCGCGACGGCGATCCCGCCGTGAAGAACGCCACGCTCTACACCATAGACACCGTGTTGCGCCATTACCTTGCCCTGCTCTCCCCCATTATGCCGCACATTGCAGAGGAGCTGTGGCAGAGCTTGGGCTTTGCCTCACGCTACGAGGGCAAGCCGCTGATGAACACCCCGCTGCCCCAGGCAGAGGCTCTGCTGGCCGGGTTGGATGAAACGGAAATCTCCAAAGCACGCGCCCTTTCCACCGCCCTGTATGAAACAGCCAACCGCGCCCGCAACCTCAAGGCTGAGTACAACTTGGCTACCAACAAAAAGGTACGCTTCATTCTCAAGCCCGGGGCATTGCCGCTGACGGATGATTTGCTGGCTCGCTTGGCCCTGCTGGCAGGCTCTCAAAGTGCTACGGCAGATACCGCTTACGAGGCCCCCAAGGGCACGCCCACAGCCCTCACCCCCTTCGGCGAGCTCTTCTTGCCGCTGGATGGTTTGGTGGATGTGGAGGCAGAGCGCAGCCGTATCAGCAAGGAGCTTGAGAAAATGACCAAGGAAATTGCCAAGAGCCAAGCTAAACTGGGCAATGCCTCCTTTGTGGATAGAGCCCCCGCAGCCGTTGTTGAGCAAGAGCGTGCCCGCCTGGCCGAGTGGGAAAGCAAAAAAGCCCAGCTGGAGGCCATGCTCACCGCGCTGAGCTGACACAACTACACACGCACCTATGAACAAGGAGGACTTTATCTCAACATTACCGCAGGCAGAACAGAAAGCTCTGGCTGTCTGCGGTATATACAAAGCTCAACAGCTGCAGAATATCAACCCCGATACCCTCTTGGCGGATATGAACCAAGCTGCCGAGTTTTTCCCGGAGGAGATTCGGCCTTTATCCCAAACGCGGCTTACCGAGATTTACCGCCAAGCAGCCTCAACGGTGGAGGTGGCACAGGAAGCCGAAGCCCCCTTGCCCCCCCCCACGGAAAACTGTATAGAGGTAACCCCCACGGAGTTTGAGCGTACTCTGCCCCCGCTGGTACGCAAGCACGGCTCACGCCACCACTCCTCAAAAAAACAACAAACGGATACCATAAATATCACCCAAACAAGATCCGGCAAACGGGGCATAGAGCCGGTAGCCAAGGGTAATGCTATTTGCAATACGCACCCGTTCCGCACATTGTTCAGTGCCCTCATGCAGGTGTGGCTGTTTGTATCATTCATCTTATTTATGATACTTTGCACCCGTTTGCTGCTTGGCATCAATGACGGGTTGGATTACGTCACCCTCCTGATTATTCCGGGCACGGCACTGGTGCCCTACCTGTTTTACACGCGTAAAACCAAATGCCCGGTGTGCAATGTACCCATGTTCAGCCTGCAAAGTTATGTGCGCAACAAACATGCCCACCACTTGCCGTTGTTGGGCTACACCTTAACAACAGCCTTGCATGCCATTTTCTTCTTCTGGTTCCGCTGCCCGGCCTGCGGCACCTCTCAAAAACTCTTTAAACGTAAGCGTCATTAAATGAAAAACGCATTCCTTAAAGCCTCCTTACCCCTTATCTGTTGCTGTGCCGTAACAGCGCAGGATACGCATGAGTCTTTGGCAAAAGAGATTATTGACCTGCTGTCTCATACGGAAATTTGCCTCAACCTTTGTCGGGATGCTCAAAGCATACAAGAGGTTATCCCCCAACTCCAGGAGCTGGCGGAATACGCAGCCGAGCTCAAGGAGCGACAAGCCGTTCTGCCGGACTTTACCCCGGCAGACGATGAGAAAATCGCCAAACTCATCCCCCAATATCTCCCCCTGCAAAAAGCCATCGATGCCCACATCGAACGCATCATTAATGAGGGCTTGCTTACCACGGAATTAGCAGAAATTCTTGCTATTCCCCCGGATTATATCCCTCAACACTCACCTACTACAAATTAAATTTAAAAAAAATTTTTTGCCACCACCCACAATATCTTGTGGGTGTTTTTGTTTTTCCGTGCCAGATGAATGAATAACAGAAAAAGGGCGACTAACACGCCCCAACGGCGTGAAATTTTATGCTTGCAAAATGTCAGCAAAACCGTAATATTTGGATTAACGAAACACTTTTACCTCACCTGATGAAACACAACATAAACAACAGAAACAACGCACTCACGGCCGATGAAGCAGCGCATCTGGCGGATTTCGTGATGTTCTCTCAACGCAATTGCATCCTCCGCCTCTCTCCGGAGCTGACGCAAGACAAGGTCTCTTACCCGCAGTTTTTCCTGCTGACCTATCTGGATGAAGAAGAATGCCTGTCCATGAGCAGCATCGCCAAGATGATGGGGCACTCCACCGCAGCGGCCACCGGCATGGTAGACAAGCTGCAAGAGCTGGGCTACCTGAAGCGATTTACCGCCGCAGCAGACCGCCGCAAAATTATGGTGCGCATCACCGAGCAGGGTAAAGAGCTCATCGCCCGCATGCGCGGCACCATTGCCCGCAATTTGGCCAATCTGATGGCGCAAGAGGACCACGCCAGCCAAACGGCACAGGCCCGCACGCTCATTAAGCGCCGCTCTGCTAAGGCAGACTCTCTTAATTGAACCACTGTTACAATATTACTATGAGTACCTACACACCGGCATATCTGGAGCGTATCAACGCCGCCACAGGTAACTTTGCCCGTTTTATCACCAGAATCCCCGAGGTTCCGGTATCCACCAATCGCAACGCCGTTATAGATGCCCTCACCCCCTATCACGAACAGGTGCTGAAGGATGCCGGCATTAACCCCAAACTCTTACGCAGAGCCCAACAAGTACACGGCAACAAGGTAGCCCTGGTGGGGGATATTGGCTGCTCTTACCCCGTGGAAGGGGCAGATGCCCTGTATTGCGGGGGCAAGGCAGATTGCTGCTTGGGCATATATGTAGCAGATTGCGCCGCCGTGTGGGTGTACGATACCGTAACCGGTTGCCGTGGCTTGGCGCACTCCGGCAAGTTGGGTACTCAACAAAATATCACGGGGGCACTGCTGGCAGCCATGAAAAAGAACTTGGGGGTTAACCCGGCAGACTGCATAGCCGTTATCTCCCCCTGCATTCGCCCGCCGCATTACGAGGTGGATATTCCCACGGCCATCAAGGCACAACTGGCAGAGGCCGGCATTGCAGAGGCCAACATTATTGACAGCGGGCTTGATACCGCCGCAGATACCGAAACCTTCTATTCTTACCGCGTAGAAAAGGGCAACACCGGGCGCATGCTTGCGTTGTTTGGTCGCACTCCCGAGGCATAATGAACACCACCGGCAGCAAGCGAGAGCTCAGGCAGCACATGCTGGCCTCGCTGCGCGCCGTGCCTGCTGCACAGCGGTCGCATGACTCCACCGCCCTGCGTGCCGCGCTGGCACCCTTGCTCTGTGGCGACACACCTTTGCAAGTAGGCATCTATATACCCATGCCGCATGAGGTAGACTTGCTGCCCCTGCTGCAAGAGCACCCGCAGCATCACTACGCCGTCCCTCGCTGTCTACCGGGGCGGCAGTTGTGTTTTCACATCATCAAAAATGTTTCGCAAGATACCCTGCCCGGAGCGCACGGCATACCTGCACCGCGCGCCGAGCTACCGACCATCCCCCCGCATGAGCTCGATATCCTGATTATACCCGGCTTAGCTTTCACCGCGCAGGGGGACAGACTGGGCTACGGCGGGGGCTACTATGACAGGTTCATCCCCCTGTGCACCAAAGCCCATAAAGTATCTTTAGCTTTTGAACAACAAATTTTAGCCGCCATACCAACGGAAGCTCACGATTTAAAAATCCCCCACATCATCCACACCTGATACACAGTTATGAAGAGAATCATCTGCCTGCTCAGTCTCCTGTTTGCTTTGCTTCACTGCGCGTTTGCCGCAGAGGAAAAACGGGTCCTCATCATCGGCAACAGTTACACCTTTTACAATGACTTGCCCAACGTGCTGCAAGCCCTGAGCACCAAGAGCAAATGCCCGCTCAGCGTAGAATCTTACACCGCCGGGGCCATGAGCCTGCGAGGCTTCTTGGATGACCCTCAACACGCCAAAGCTCGCCAACTGGTGGAAAGCGGCAACTATGACTGGCTTATTCTGCAAGACCAAAGCCAAACCCCCGCTTATAAACCGGAGGAGACGATGGACTCCGTACGCCGTTGGACTGCAATTGCAAAAAAGAATAACACCAAGGTCATGCTTTTTCTTACATGGGCTCACGCCTCTAACGACGGCGGCAGACCCACCCCCCTTGTAGCCATGCAAGAGCTCACCGGCACCACCTACTGCAAGGCAGCCGTTGCCAACAAGGTAAAAGTGGCACCCGTGGGTGAGGCTTGGGCTCGCTGGTACAAAAAATACCCGGAAAAAGCACTGCACCTGGATGATATGTCTCACCCCAACCCCGCCGGCACCTACTTGGCCGCATGCGTGATTCATGCCTCCATCAGCGGCAAGCCTGTCAAGGCCTCCGGGTCCCTCAAAATCGGCAAACAAACCGTTATTCGCGTACCTTCCGGCACAGCTAAAGAGCTGCAAGCCATAGCCAATGCCACCGTCAAGGGATTCTCCCCTCAAAAATACCTCGATAAACTCGCAGAGAGAGAAGACACCCTGCCCTCCGCCGCTGCGGTAAAAGCTAAATTACACAAAGGCATGCCCATAGAGGAGCTCACCGAGCTCGTGGGCGCCCCCATGCATAAATCTGCCAACGGCGGGCGCAAAACCTACCAATTCCGTATTAAAGAAGCCGGTGAATTGGTTGCCTATTGCAACAACAGCGACACGATAGAGAGCATCAGCATCTCCATACCTGATAAACCCGTGGAGATTATCGATGTCACCAAGCTGTAAAGCACATGATAAGCAACAGGCTATAAAAAGCACGCATGCAACAAGCACCACCACCCCCGCAGCCCACAAAAAAAGGCAAAAGCCGCCGTTGGTTCCTCAAAACATTGGCAGGCACAGCCTGTGCCGTGGGCTTGGGTAAAGGGGTGGATTTGTTGCTACCCCTCACCATTTGCCGCGCAGGAGAATGGAACGGCCCCGTTACAGACCACTTCAACGGCAAATACTTTTACAACCCCGAGCGCGTGGGGATTCAAAGCACCCACAAAGCGTCATCCGTCTTCCGTTGGTTCTTCCGCAAACGCGTTAAAGGGCATTACCCCGAGGTAGCACAAAACACGCACAAACCGCAACTTGCCCCCACGGTAAACAGGCAAGCGTGGGAGATTACCATGGTGAACCACTCCACCCTGCTCATCCGCGCAGGCGGGCTCAACATGCTCACAGACCCCATTTGGAGCGACTACACCAGCCCCGTACAATTTGCAGGGCCCAAGCGCAAACGCCCCGTCGGCATAGAGTGGGCAGACCTGCCCAAAATTGACATCTGCCTGATATCTCACGACCATTATGACCACTTTGATGCCGATACCCTCAAACGCCTGTATGAGCGTGACAACCCGCTTTTCATTGTACCGCTGGGGCTTAAAAGCCTGCTGGAGTACCACACCGGGGCCACCCCGCGCTGTGAAGAAAAAGACTGGTGGGACACCGTGCCGGTAAGCCAAGGCACCAGCATCACCCTCACCCCCGCCCTGCACTGGAGCCGCCGCTACCGCCACCCCGAGGGCAGCAACCGCTCCCTTTGGTGCGGGTTTCATATCCGCGTGCAAAACGGCCCCGCCATCTTCTTTACGGGGGATACCGCCGCCTCCCGCTGTTTTGATGACATCTACCGCCGCCTCGGGGCTCCGAACGTTGCCATTTTACCCATCGGAGCCTACCGCCCGGACTGGATACGCACCCACCACACCAACCCGGAGGACGCCGTGCGCATCATGCAACAACTGCACGCCCCGCTCGCCATTGCATGCCATTTCGGCACCTGGCAGCTCGCAGACGATGGCTATCAAGAAAATCTGGATGACCTTGCTGCTGCCCTCAACGCCGCAGGCATACCCGCCAATCTCTTCCCCGCCCCCGATAACGGACAAACCCTGCGCAGCACAGATTATGCCTGATCTTTCAGAATCGTGATGCCGGCGCCCTACATTACGCAATAGACTGTACTGACAGCAACTAATGACTCACTTAGTTGACCATGTAATAATAATATACCTTAATCCGAAACGCTTCCTTTTCTGTGTACATCGTTGATGATTTGCCTCAGTCTCTCTGAACCATAATAGTGGTTTACGACTAAACGCATCATCTCTTCCATGATAAAATCATAGTCTACCCCTATTTCGTTCATCAGATAACGTTCTATACCGAAAGGTATATCTGTTTTTTGTAAAGATTGGCGAAAAAACAGATAATATTCACCTATTGATAGTGCCAGCTTATCAGCACTATGCCTGTCCTGTACCTGATTTAACAGATTGATAAAGGCTACCAGTTGCTCACCTTGTTTTTCCAGAGCTGATTTATATACAGAAAGAGCATTCGTAATATCGAAGTACAATTTAATTCTTGTTGCTTCATTATAGTAAAAATAAGCGCAAAAATACAAACGATTATTCCATATTTCTACTGCCTCATCATATTTTGCATAAAAGCCTAATTTCAGTCCTTCTCTTGATTCCATATGATGAAAAACGGCCGGGAAATAGGTCAATGCTGTATCTTCCGGTACAATCCATGCTTTGTCATAATCTGTAGGTAAAGATTCATTCGGCGCAAGGAACTTCCCTAATGAATCGCCCTCTACCATACATGATGGGCATGTACCCTCAGCAGAAAACGCGTAATTACTGAGTAAAATAATAAAAAGTGCAGGAGCAATTCTCATTGGAGTAATCTTTCTATGAGTTTATGTGTAGGTTTCAGAATCTATACGGTATCATTTTAAGGTTGGATTATCAATCCTTTTTTTGGGAGATTTGTAGAGTAGGCATCGCTCCACGGGCGAGGTGAAGCACGGCACGTTGCTGTGAGGGAGATGCCCAAAAGGAAGCATCATTAAGGATTTGGGGCAAAGGAGGCCAAGCAGAACGGGCCTGTTGCTCGGCTGAGATATTGGCACACCCCATGGTTGCCAGAACACGAGCGTGCTCCAAGCGGGAATTGATGAGGGCTATCAGCCAGGGGGATTCCCACTCCGCATCCGTACACATGCCCTGCTCTATAAGGAACCGAAGCATTTGAGGTGAGCCGTGGAGGATGACGTGGCAGAGGGAATCCGCATGGCAGGATTGCCACCATGAGGCATCTGCTTGCTGCAACAAAATGTGCATCAAAGGCATAGCATCTGCCTGCACCACATCGCAGAACACTTTTTCACACAAGGGTAGGTGTTGCCCACTGCGCCAAAGCGGCATGTAACGCAGCAATAATTTTTCAAATGTGGTGGTATCCCCTTGCTGCACGGCTTCATGAAAACGCACCTGCGGTCTGACATAGGTCAAATCATGCCGCACACGCCAATAACACCGACATGAGAGCAACAATAACCACAACACCACCAAAAGGGCAGCAATCAACAACGCACCATATAACACGTATCGCCACCCACACAACAGGCACGCGCTCACCATAAGCCCCGCAAACACCAATTTGGCGGCAAGTATCAGGAAATCGTTTTTCATGGGGTACGCCATTGGTCCGCTATACGTTTTGCGGCATCCGGCACGGGGTAGCGGCGCTCGGTAAGATAATCTATCGTTTCAATGTAGTGCTGACGATCATTCTCCCAAGCGGCTTCATCAAGCAACTCTTCATCGAGCGTTTTTTCTTTGCGCTGTTGCTCGGGGGTGATGGTATTTGCACCGAACGCATCCAAGAGGCGCGCATGCTCTACCAAGCCGCAAGAGACCGCCCAAAGCCATGGCGATGTGCGCTCCGATTCCGCCTGCATCCCCTGCTCCAGCAACAGGCGCAACATTTCAAGGGAACCAAAGTTGATGGTTTCCCACAGCGGGCCTTCCGTTGCCGAGTCTTGTTTCAGATACACCTGTTGCCACTCCGGAGCAGTATCGCAAGAGAACAACACACGCATGCACGGCAGGCAATTACGCTCCACCAAGTAGTCAAACACCATGACAAATGTAAGGTTATCCTCATGGCAAAGGGCCTTGTAATGTTTATGTACCAATGCCTCAAACGCGGCGGTATTTTCAGAATCGATAGCGCGTTTCATGGGGGTGATTACCCTCTTATTTTTCCACCACCAATACAAAATACCACCCACAAGGAGAATAAGAAACCATCCGCCATAGATGGCAAGCTCTGAGGCAATATCCAAGATATCAGCATGAGTCATCATCATTTTAAACCTTGGTATTTAAGGAGGGCATCGGGGTCAACATCTCGCCCCATGAAGTCGCGGTAGATATCACGCGCCGGCTTGCTTGCCCCTTTTTCAAGAATGGCTTTGCGGTATGCAGCCCCTGTTTGCTCATTAAAGATGCCATCCTTTTTAAAGCGCATGAAGGCATCTGTAGAAAGGGTTTCGGACCACTTATACGTATAGTACCCGGCCGCATACCCACCTTGAAAACAATGCAGCAGATTACGCATAATGCAGGGAGCCTGCACGGAAAACGGGGCTGTATAGGGAGCCAGCATTTCTGCGGCGACGGCATCCGGATCTTTTCCGGCAAACTTATCTGCATAGTTCATGTGCATCTCTAAATCAAGCTTAGCAATGCAAAGGGAGCGCATGTGGTTGGTGGCCGGCATAAAGGAGCGGCTGGCTGCCAGCTTTTGCAGATACTCTTGCGGTATAGGCTCGCCGGTTTGGTAATGGAAGGCAAATGTAGCCAGAGCCTCGGGCTCCCATGCCCAGTTCTCCAACAACTGGCTGGGCATCTCCGCAAAATCCCATTCCACAGCCGGGCTGCAATGGCGCAGGTAGCGCGTGCGCCCCAGCATATAGTGCATCATGTGCCCGAACTCGTGGAAAAAGATTTGGAGCTCGGGGTGAGAGAACAGAGCCGGTTGCCCGGGGGCAGCAGAGCAGAAATTGGCCACCAGTGCCGCCAAATGAGGTTCTGCAACAGCGGCATCGGGCGTGCTTTGACCCATGCGCAGGGGCATACACCACGCACCGGGGCGCTTGCCTTTGCGGGGGTGTAAGTCTAAGTAAAAAGAACCCAAATGCTGCCCGCTTTGCGTATCATACACGGCGTAAAGCTTAACCTCCGGGTGCCACACCTCTGCATAGCCCTGCGGCAAGGTTTGACCGGGTTCAAGATACACGGAGGGCAGTTCACGGTATGTCACGCCAAACAACTTAGAGCAAAGAGAGAACAAGCCGTCTATGACCTGCTGTTTCTCAAAATAGGGGCGAACGGATGCCGTATTGAAGGCGTAGCGCTCCCCCGCCATCATGGAGGCGTATTTACGCTCATCCCAAGGGTCAATTTGCGTTACCTGTTCATTTTTAAGTTGAGACATATACTCCAGCAACCGGGCATTTTCTTTATCAAAAGCGGGTTTAAGCTCGCGCATCATGGTATCCACAAAGTCCAGCGCGGCTTGCCCGTTTTTCATCATGCGCGTGGCGGCTTTCATATCCGCATAGTTCTTATAACCAATCAGCTGAGCATACTCATGGCGTAGCTGCATCATGGCTGCAATGATGGGCGCATTATCATATTTACTACCGGCACCGGGAGATTTGGTACCCTCCCAACACTTGCGGCGCGTTTCCGCCACATTGCACGTGGCCATCACATCCATAGCCAAACCGGCATTCAGGGTGATGAGCCAAGCAGGCTGCTCCGGGGTAGAGAGCCCACGGGCGCGCGCCTCGGCCTCTGCAGCCGCCATGCGCGCGGGGGAAACCCCACGCAGCTCGGCAGGGTCCGTTATCAGCAGAGACCACGCCGCCGTTGCTTCCTGCACATTGCGCCCATAGCGCATAGCCAGCTGCCCCAATTGCAGGTTAAGCTCTGCCTTGCGTTTTTTTTGCGCGGCGTTAAGAGCCGCACCGCTATGGATAAAATGCAACACCGTTTGGTCTACAAGGCGTTTTTGCTCGGGGGATAACTGCTGCACCCACGGCTGCTCGGATGCCGTTTTAATGACCTGCCACAGTTGGTCATTTTGCATAAGCTGCGCATCAAACTGCGTGAGAGCCCCCATAAGGTAGGCTTGCACCTGTTGCAGCGTGCGGTCATCCTTCACGGCAATAAGGTGGTGCAGGTATTGCTGAGTTTGCTCGAGCTCTGCTACGGCCTCAGCGTATGCCACAAAGGTGTTTTCAAAGGTCATGTGCTTTGGCTCCAGCTTGCAAAGCGCATGGATATGCTGCTCTGCCAGCTGCACGGCAGCCTCCGTATCAAGTATAGCCTGCTTGGGGGTCATGGCTGACCACGCAGGGTACAACTGCGTGCGGAACAAGGGATGCTCTGCCGCTGCGGACTGAACCACGGCGGGGGATGCCCCTTGCTGAGCAGTAACAGGGGCAGACAACGCAAGTATAGAAACGCCAACAGCGGAAAGGAATCGGTATCTCATAATTTAAAGGTTGTGTTGAAGCTTGTGTCTTCTTATCAGGGCATCGGCATCCGGGTCGCGCCCCATAAACATGCGGTAAAGTTCATCTGCCGGTATGCTATCCCCCTTCTCCAAAATGGTTTCTCGGTATTTTTTACCGATTTGCGGATTCATCAACCCACTACGTTCAAATAGGGTAAAGGCATCTGCCGCCATTACCTCGGACCACAGGTAAGTGTACACCCCGGCAGCATAGCCACCGGAAAAACAGTGGCTTAAATTACGCAAACAAGAATAGGGTGTTGAGGCATACGGCAATTGGCAATCCTTGGCAATTGCCGCAGATACTTCATCCAAAGACCGCCCCTTGAACTTTTGTGCATAGTGCATGTGAATCTCCAAATCCAACTTCGCTTTACACAAAATCTCCATATACATGGAAACCTGCATTGCCTTGCGATCCTCTGACAGAGATTTAAGATACTGCTCGGGGCATGCCTGTTTTGTGCGATAATGGCGGGCAAAAACAGCCAGCACCTCCGGCGACCACGCCCAGTTTTCAGCAAGCGTGCTGGGGAACTCCGTAAAATCCCATGCAACGCCCATGGCGCAATGCCCTTTCAGCTCTGTATGGCTGAGCAAGTGGTGCATCATGTGCCCGAACTCATGGAAAAGCACCACAAGCTCCGCATGAGACAGTAGATTGGGCACCCCTTTTTCGGGCGGTTCAAAATTAGCCATCAACGCCGCAATGTGAGGCTCTTGCACGGCACCGCCCGGGCCGGGCTCTGCCAAACGCAACGGGGCACACCAAGCCCCGGTTCGCTTATTATCCCTGCGGTAAAGGTCCAAATAGAAGGTGCCCAAGTGTACATTTGTTGCCGTATCATAAACGGCTATACATTTAACGGTTGGGTGCCACACCTCCACCTTACCCGGCGGGCAGGTCTGCCCGGGCTTGAGGCATACGGAAGGCACCTGCTTATACGTTACCCCCAAAAGCTTGGAATACACGGCCAACATGCCGTTAATCACTTGATTGCATTTGAGGTAGGGGGAAAGATCCACCCCACTACCCAACTGAGCCTCATTATAATACACATAGGTGGCAAACAACTCATCCCATGGGTTAAGCGCCGAAACCGGCTTATTACAAAACTCTTCAAATGCTTTTAATTGAGCCGCAACCTCTTTATCATACGCAGGTTTTAGCTTGCATATCATATCATCCACAAAGGCCAAGGCCTCATCACCGCTGTGAACCATGCGCGTGCGAGCCTCGTAGTCCGCATAATTTTTAAAGCCAAGCAGCTCTGCAAAGGCCTGGCGTTTCTCCATCAATTGTGCAATGATAGGGGCTGTGTCATACTCGCTCCCCGCCCCATAGCCAAACACCGCCTCCCAGCATTTTTTGCGGGTAGATTCAACAGTGCACATGGCCATAACATGCGGGGCCGTTTCGTCTCGCAGTGTCACCAGCCACCCATCAAGCCCTTTTTCGGCTGCTGCGCGGCGCATGTCCAGCATCAGGGGGTCCGGCACTCCCTCCAATTCTTCTTTGCTCTTTATCAACAGTTCCCAATTTTGGGTAAAATCCTGCAAATGTTTTTCAAATTGCATGGATAATTGCATCATCTCCTTTTCCAAGGCATTGCGCTGTACCTTTTTCTCGGCAGATAAGTTAGCACCATTGTCCACGAAAATATCATACAACTGCTTAACGGCGCGTTTTTTGGCAGGTGAAAGCACGGCCACTTTCTCCGGGGTGCCGGCAGCCTGCATCAATTGCCACAATTTTTCATTGCTGTAAATCTCAGCCGTTAAATCAGACATAATGTCGGATACCTTTTCACAGGCAGCGCGGTTTTCCGGGGTATCAGCAGCATACAACAAATGCTGAGACAGCATCACCACGCATTGCAACTCGTCAGAGGCATCATCCACCGCCAAGTAGGTATTGTCTATTGTAGCCTCCTCGGGGGAGAGCCTGCATATAGCAGCTATGCGCTCCAAGGCCAATTGCGCGGCATACTCGGCATCTGCCACTGCCTGTTGAGGGGTTAAGGCAGGCCAAACCGGTAAATCTGCAGAGCGAAAGAAAGGGTGAACAGCCACAGCCCCCACCTGCTCAACAGGTGGTACCACGGTTTGCGCAGCAGCCGTCAAGCCGCTTGCAGACAACGCTGCCCATAAAATGAAATGCTTTAACATAAGCTCTTGTTATTTTATTTGTTGAGGGGTTAATTGATTCTGTTTAAGGTATTCCAAATACGCATCCGGCTGTGGGTCACGGCCCATGAACTTACGGAACATCTCCATAGCGGGTTCAGATGCCCCTTTTTCAAAAAACGCGCGCCGTAACTCCAAACCTAAGGAAAAGTCAAAGCCATCGGGGGTGCGGAATCGGGAAAAAACATCTGCCGCCATCACCTCGCACCACATATAAGAATAGAAATTGGCACCATACAGAGCCTGCATGCAATGAGGTACAAGCAGCATGTGGCTCGGGGGTGTTTCCGTTAACGGCACCATCCATGGTTTTACTACAGCATAGGCGGCTTCATTAAAATCCTTCCCCTTGAACTTTTCCTCATAAAACAGGTGCATTTCCATATCCACCTTAAAGTCTCGCAAGCGGTCCATTACTGTTGAAACGCTATACTCCGCATGATTACGGCAGGCCGCCTCCAATAGCGGCAGGGGGCACGGCTCCCCCGTGGAGTAGTGGCGCGCAAACTCAGCCAGCACCTGTGGCTCATTTGCCCATAAAGCGTTAAACGTGCTGGCAAATTCAATGAAGTCGATCTGCCCGAAGGCGTTTTGAGAGTAAACACAGCCCTGCCCCATCACAAACTGCAAGGCATGCCCCCATTCATGGAAAAGGGCGCAAAGCTCACGATGCGATAATGTGTCTCCGCTGATATTTAATTGCACAATCGCAACATGTGGCAGGGTTCCATTGGACGAATCCCGCACATAAGATGCCTGAGCAACCGTAGGTTTCCCCGGGCGGTCAAACATATCCAAGTAGATAAGCCCCAGTAAAGCGGAGCTTTCCTTATCATATACCTCATAACAGGCAACGGCGGGGTGCCACACTTGCACGGCAGATGCAGGATCCGCGCCGGGGAGATACATGGTTTCTCGCTCTACAATGCGGATGGAGTAGAGTTTACTGAATAAAGCCAACGCACCGCGCAGCGCTTCTTTTGTCGGCAAAAAATCGCTGATATCATTACTTTGCAGAGCCGTAGATTGCTCCGCATATAAGTTTTGAGCATACGGCAAATCCCACGGTGGCAAGGCCTGCACATTTTTATGCTCGGCTTCGTTATAAAGGCGCAAAATCTCAGCAACCTCTGCATCAAAAGCGGGTTTCATGCGCAGTAGCATCTCATCAACAAAAGCCAAGGCCTCCTTACCGGTAGTGAGCATTCTCAACTGGTCTCCAACGGCATCTGCGTATGATGAGTAGCCCTCGCTAAGAGCAAGCTCATGCCGCAATGCCAAAATGCGTGACGCAAGCGCCACGTTATCATGCTGCTCCGTATGAGCAAGGGTGCACCAAGCCTCCCACGCCAGTTTGCGCCCTTCCTCACTCTTGCACGTTGTCAACAGCCACCTCAGGGTATTGTCCTCCACCCGAAAGATGAAGCCCTTTTTTCCATCCCGCTTCGCATTGTTACGGGCTCTCAGCAACAAGCGCCCCGGCACGCCGTTCAACATGCCTACTTGCTCCGTAACATGCAACTGAACCGTGGACACACTCTCTTCTATATTGCGCTGATAATCGTAACCTAATTGAATCAACTCCTCATAAATTTCCGTGGTGCGTGCTCGAGTCTCGGGCGACAGGTCGGCACCGTTAGACTTAAATCTGTCGCAAATGCACTCCATGGCACTTCTCTGTTGAGGGGGAAGAGACTGTGTGGCAGGGGACGCCACTGCCGCCTTCATTAAGCTCCAGATTTTATCATCATGAAACACCTTGACAGTAAGAATAGAAATTTCACGGCAAAGTGCTTGGTACTGCTGCCTCAGTTCCGCTTCTGAACACACATCTGCCAAGGTAGCGGCAGATGCCCCCATGAAGCGTATTTGACAAAGAGCCTGTTCAAACGGCGCAAATGTGTTTTCCCAGCAGGCATCTTGCGGATTCACCTTGCGTATTTCCTCCAAAGCCGCATCCAATTCTGCAACATGGTGTTTGAGCTCTTGCTGCATACGCTGCGGGGTCATGGCAGCCCACTGCGGATAAACGGTACGGTAGGAAAGAAGCGGTGAGTCTGCCGGCGCGGTGGGAGCAGGCAACGGCTCTGCCCCGCAAACACAGAGAGGAGTTTGCAGCCATATACCTATTGCAAAAACGCTGAACAACCGTTTTAATTTTGCAGCCATAACGATAAGAGTGTTGTTATGCAGCTTATTCTAGCAGATTTTGGGCGCGTTGCAATGCTAAAAAAGCTGCCATGTAAAACATGGCAGCCCAATGAAAAAGACAATAACTTGTGCGCACTCGCATGCGCGGGCAGACTTAGGAAAGAGTCGGCTTCTTGGCGCGGCGTACGGAGCCGAAACGCTTCTGGAACTTGTCGATGCGACCCTCGGTGTCCACGAACTGGTTCTTACCGGTGAAGAAGGGGTGAGAGTCGGAGGTGATACCGCAGGAAATCACGTAGTGCTCAACACCATCGATAACCTCAGTCTTAGCGGAGGTAGCGGTGGAGC
This sequence comes from Akkermansiaceae bacterium, assembly GCA_015062045.1. Lineage (GTDB taxonomy): Bacteria > Verrucomicrobiota > Verrucomicrobiia > Verrucomicrobiales > Akkermansiaceae > Akkermansia. The sequence goes on along the minus strand of SUVJ01000030.1, from coordinate 3,473 downwards.
GAGTGATGAAGCGGCGGCCCGTGGTGATGTCCACGAACACTACAGGATTGTACTTAGGATGCAGATCAGCTTTCATAGTCTTTCAGGCTGCGTTACCGTCGCAGCGCGCAGAGATTATACTCATATCCGCCCACGTGTCAAGCCATTTCTTTAAAAACATTATTTTTTTGTATTCTTTTGAGCGTCAGTGCGAGCTTTAAACAGAGCTTCAGGGTCTGCAAAGTACTCCAGCATCACCCGTTTTTGCTCTGTCCGTTTCTTTTCATCTGTTATACATTCAACAGCTTGCAGAGAAAGATCACGAGCCTTGAGAATATCCCCCACAGATGACGGGTGCGCCATAAGCCGCGTAACCTCCATTCTCAACAGAGACTCTTTGTATCTCACCACAGAGGCTTTATTATCCGGCAACACTTGCGCGAGCACATCATTAATAACGGCAAGCTTGGTATCAAAGCTCCGGGCTTGCGCCAGAGCTTTTTCAAGCTCCTTCATTTGACGAGTCTGCGCATACTCCGCACGCAGGCCGGCCACGTCATTTGCATCTGCCTCAGCAATCTGCTGCATGAGGGGGTAATTGTATTTGCGAAACTCCTGAGGTTGCTGCCGGTAGATATCATACAGAGCGCGGGCTCGGGCCTCCCCCTGCAAGCTCATGGCCTGCTTATAAGCATCTACAGCCGGCTTACACGACTCCAGCGCAGAGATGGCACTTTGTGGAGAGGAATGCGCACCTTGGCACCCGCCTATGAGCACCAGCTCAGGGCTCATAATCAGCAGAGAGGGGAATATCTTAACTCCATGGTCATCACAAAACTTTTTGTTTTTTTGCAATTGCTCTTTACCACCCACCAAGGCGGCGTTGTTGGGCACATCTACCACCACGGGTATATAGTGTTTTTGCACCCATTCCTCAAATGCCGGTTGCTCCAACACCTTTTTCTTTTGCAAAATGCAGGCTTTGCACCAGTCTGATCCCGTAAACTCCACCAGCATCATCTTGCCCTCTCGGGCTGCTTTTTTTGCGGCGGCATCAATATCCGGCATCCACTCAATGCTTGCAGACTGCGCTACCATGGCAGCACAGGCACCCATCATCACCATACATGATCTCCACATGCTTATATCTTAACACAAGCAGAAACGCTGCTCAAGCATCCCTTGCCTCACTGACGCATAAAATGCCTTTTATTCTCAAATGCACGCTTGTACTCCATCGCCCCAAAGGGAACCGCCCTCCCTATCCGGGGAGGGCGGCTTTGTAAGGGGTGGGCCGTGCTCTCTCCTTCACGCCCACCTTCGCGCATACATGAACAAATCTTTACTTACCAAGGGCACTGCCCCACACGGACTCCTTAAAGCCGGGCACCACAGTACCATCTGCCGTTACCAGCAAGGGGCGCTTTACCAGCATGCCATCACTTGCCAATAATTGCAGCTGCTCGTCATCACTCATATCACTAAGCCTGCTCGCCAAATTCAGCTCGCGGTATTTAACACCACAGGTATTGAAAAAGCGCTTGAGGGGAAGCCCGCTGGCTTGCCACCATGTGCGCAGCTCTTCTGCCGTGGGTGCCTGCTGCGCTATATGGCGCCCCGTGTATGCCACCCCCTGCTCCTCCAACCACTTTTTGGCTTTTTTGCAGGTCGTGCATTTGGGGTACTCAATGAATTGCGTGCTCATGACTTTTATTTACCCTATTTCCTATAGCATTGCAAGGATTTTCTTTGACATTTTGCAAATTTTCTTCATTATTTTCATAAAATCGCCGGATTATACGAAAAATAACACATTTTTCTTACGGAAAAGTTAACATTTTTATTGCAGCGGGAGCAACAAAGTGATAGAATACCAGCATGGACTCTCATCAACTTACTGATTATCTCTACCGCGCGAAAGCAGACATCACCCGCAGCTTAGATTCCCTTAAATCCATAAGCAGCGAAACAGATGAAACAATGAACGCCGTGTGCGAAACGGAAAAGCTTTTGCAAAGTGCCAAAGACAGCATATTGGGAGCCTTACAATTAGCAGCTGAAGAAGAGAAGCCGGATTTATTGGAAGACATAGCCATGCTGCTTAACGACAGCGGTGAGAGCACCGAGGATTACGGCACCAACTCCCCGGAGATGTGGTTACAGTTCAGCAAAGCATGTGAAATTGCTCTGCACCTCGGCAAAATAAGCCGCGCTATCATGGTAAACCGTTTGGATATTACGCCGACTCAGGCAGACTACCTCATCAGTAAGCTGGTGGAGGAAGAAATCATACCCAACAGGCAGAACGAAGACGGAGAGTACATCATCTTCTGATATGCAAGCAATGGCTGCCCCGCAACGGCAGCCATTTATTTAATCACGCATTACGAGACAGCAACAACTCATGAGTGCTCCGTCCTTACTGCATCTCCCTGTTTCTCTCGCCCTGCTCTTGCTGTGCAGTTGCACTTGTAATCTGCACAAGCATATTATCTATAGAGGCTACACCAAAGACAAAGTAACGGAGTGCTCAGACAAAGCCCCGCTCTACAACGTGAGCGGGCGACTCTATGCGCAGGGAATGACAGGCCCGGGGAGAGGGCATGGCAAGTGTGAATGCGGAGAACACCTGCTCTACAGCATCGATGAAGAGACCTCAAACACCGTCTATGTTCCGCTTTCACTAACCAGCTCTAGCCAAATACTCAGGGGGGAAGACCACCTTAACCTTGAGTGGGCAGAAGATTTACCACAATTAACAAACCTGCCGCGCACGGCAAAAAGTGTCAAAAGTAACTGTGTGCGGCGTTATTACTCTGCAGTGGGAGGCGAGCACATGGATGCTCATGCCCTGTACGCCCTGCCCTTCGGCGCGCTGACCGCCGTTTGTGTAGACTTGCCGGCAACGGTGCTGATGAATGTCGGAGCCGCTGCTGCCACAGTAGTGGCAGGCCCGCCCTATATGCTGTACTACTGGTACTCATCTCACCGAGAAAATAAGGCACCCCGCCAAAGATAAGCCCCCCAAAGGCCGCCACGTATTTTTGCCTGCACATGGTAAAAATATACTGATTACATAGGAATTATCAGCGCTTTAAATTTGCTTAAACTAACTCGAAAAAAGCACATAAATATAATAGAGAGCTACACTTTAGGCTTGAAATTCGGGAGAAAAAAGGGGGTAATGTGTGAGCACCAAAGTGGCCTGAGGTGGCCTAAGAGCTTTAGATTATGAACACGACGAGAACTTTACAAGTGCCTGATGCTACAAGCGTAGCGATGGATTACCTCATCAGCAAACCGGTGGAGGAAGAGATTATACCCAACAGGCAGAACGAAGCCGGAGAGTACATCATCTTCTGATATGATCGTGTAGGGGGCTTTCGCCCCCTCACACACCACCGTACGTGCCATTTATGGCATACGGCGGTTTCTCGGCGTGTGATTGGTCCCGGAACTAATGTTCCTGCCGCAACTCTTTTATCTCTCCTCGC
>SUVJ01000119.1 GCA_015062045.1 Akkermansiaceae bacterium | reverse complement strand
CCCTGCGGGGTTCGTATTTATTTTTGCATATTTCCCGGGGTTCCGCCGCTGGCGCGGCTCCACGCCCGGGCTATTTTATGGCGCCCCTCACCGGGGCTCAATAGTTTGGCTCGCTTACGCTCGCAAATTTCAAAATAAATGGATTAAACCGAGTTTTTAGATGTCCCCATTTTACAAAATGCGTCTGAGTATAAATTGTCGAATATCTCTCAAAGTAATGACAATTTGGTGGCGCATTCTCCATAACAAACTGCTACCCAGAATTGTTTTTGTAATGTGCGGACGCCCGTTTTTACGCTCCGGCGTATTGGCAATGCGGGCAAAAAAAGCTATTTGCCCTTTATGATGAAACACCTCAGACTTTTCCCAAAGGATTTTGAGCTTATACTCTTTTTCGTATTTATAGGCAATACAGGCAATTACGGATTGGTCATGCCTGTTTTCTTTAAAACAGCTGTACTCCTGTGCCAAATCGTGTGAATCTATCACAAACTCCGGGTGCTGAATCATGGTATCATACCACTCCTGTACAACGGGTAAGGCACGGCGAGTCCATAAGGAAAGAGCCCCGTGGCATTGCCTCATTTCTCCTAAATTATGGCATGTGGGTGCATAATAATCCAGCAGGTTCCTACGGGTCCAATGTTTCATTAATCCCCAAAATTTAAACAAAATAGCACCGTTATGGTTCAACATATCAAAATATTTATACCACAACGGATCCGCAAAAATCTCATTTCCGCCGTCAGAATACACCACAATATCGTCATCCGTAGCAATTTCCGTAAGGGTTTTCAGGATAATATAGGGTTTCCACACCCAATATCCACCGCCCCGGCTATATTGCATCAACTCGTGTTGCTTCAATTCCTCCGGCAAATCTGCCGGAGTATAGGTGATGATACGGTCAAATATGGCAGTGTCCTCTACCATTTTTTTGAGTCTGAGCAACGACTCACGGTATATCTCATCACCATACGTTATGAAAATAATTTTTCTGTTCATCACATCTTTTTGACAGTATGTAAGTTATCGGCAAAATTGTCAAGCACTAACCACATTTTTCACGGCAAGTTTGCAATTTGACATCTTATTGAGTATGGGCACAGCAGTGAAGAAGCCGGCGGGAGAAGAAGAATCGGGCAGATGTTTTAAACCTCTTTGCGCCCCTCCAACGCGCGCATAAGGGTGATGGCATCTGCATGGCCGAGACCGGCACCGGCGGGCAGGCCTTGGGCAATGCGGGTAACGCGACAGTCGAGGCGGCTGAGCTTGTCTGCCAAGTACAGGGCGGTAGCCTCGCCATCTACATCGCTACCCACGGCCAATATCACCTCGCAGCCGGGGTGGGCGGACACGCGCTCCAACAGGCGGTCTATGCTGAGGTCCTCGGGCATGATGCCGTCGAGAGCAGAGATTTTGCCGCCCAGGCAGTGGTAGAGCCCGCGGAAGGAGCCGCTGCGCTCAATGGGCAGCACATCGGTGGGTTGCTCCACCACGCAATAGAGGGCAGAGTCTCTCAGCGGGTCCTGACACGCGGTGCAAAGCTCGCCATTGACAGAGAAGAACCCGCATTGCGGGCAGTTGCCCACGGTATCTGCGGCATTTTGCAGGGCTGTGGCCAAGGCGCGGGCATCGTTACGCCCGTGCTGCAAAAACCAGAGGGCAAAACGCTCTGCCCCGCGCGTACCGATACCCGGCATGCGTTTCAGGCGGGCAATGAGCTCCAGCACGGGCGGTGGGTAATCTTGAGCTTTCATGCGCGTTTTTTACCGAAAAAAGGTATACAAATCACTAAAAACCATGTAACAAGAACACAACAAAGCAGTGCAGAGGTATGCAACACGCTATCCCACAGCACACACAACAAACCGGGGAACACCAGTGTGAGCAGTGCAACGGCAGTGAGCTCCGTACGGTGGCGCAAGCTGCACTGGTGCATCATAACGGCTGCCCAATATAATGTAAGGGGTATGCAGCAGGCAAAGGTAAGCACAGGGCTCAGTATACTGCCCGCAGCTGCGCCGTTGGCAGATAAATGGAAGGGCACGCCCTGCAACACCCCTGTGTGCCATTGGTCCACAACCGCCAAGATGCCACAGGCCATCAAAAGGGCAAGGCAAAATAAAACACTGATACTCAGCACCACCCAACGCAGCCACAGCATATCCCCCTGATCCAGCGCGTGCTGTTGCCTTGTGGTACGGCAATAGCCGGCTATACGTTTAAAAATGGCTTTTGCTTTCATGCTCTAGGTGCTCGGGGCAGGTTTGTAACAGGAACAGGAGCGCGCGGCGGTGGGTTTATTGCCCGTCCGCCGCGCGGTGTTAAAGGTTCGCTATTCTTCCTTTATGGGGAAAATTACTCAGCAAAACGCTTCACGATGAGCGAGGCGTTGTGACCACCGAAGCCGAAGGAGTTGCTCAACGCAACATCCACCTGCATGGAGCGGCCTACGTTGGGGCATACATCCAAGTCGCACTCGGGGTCCTGGTTGAATACGTTGATGGTGGGGGGAACAAAGTTATCCTGAATGGCCATCACGCAAGCTAAAAGCTCAATACCACCGGCAGCACCCAGCAAGTGACCGGTCATGGACTTGGTGGAGCTCACCACCAAACCATTTTTGGCATAGTCGCCGAAGGTGCGCTTAATGGCCTTGGTCTCGCAAATGTCACCCAGCGGGGTGGAGGTACCGTGCGTGTTGATGTAGTCTACATCCTCAGGCTTGAGCCCGGCGTGCTCCAATGCCATTTGCATGCAACGGCTGGCGCCCTCGCCCTCCGGCATGGGAGAGGTCAGGTGGTAGGCATCTGCACTCAAACCATAGCCCACCAGCTCTGCCAGAATGCGTGCACCACGGGCTTGGGCGTGCTCCAGGGTCTCCAGCACCATGACACCGGCACCTTCACTCATAACAAAGCCATCACGGTCAACGTCATACGGGCGAGATGCAGTGGCAGGGTCATCATTGCGGGTGGAAAGTGCCTTCATGTTGGCAAAGCCGGCAATACCGATGGGCAGCACGGAGGCCTCTGCACCACCGCAAATCATCACATCCGCATCACCGAACTTCATGATGCGCCATGCTTCACCAATACAGTGGTTAGAGGTAGCACAGGCGGTGGAGATGCTCATATTGGGGCCACCGAAACCATACTCCATGCTCAGCATACCGGAGGCCATGTTAGTAATCATGTACGGAATGCAGAAGGGAGAAACGCGGCGCGGGCCACTGGTTACCATAACCTCACAGTTAGAGCTGTGAATACCTAAGCCGCCGATACCGGAGCCAATCATCACGCCCACGCGGTTTTTGTCCAGCTTCTCGGGGTCCAACCCGGCGTCTTCCATAGCCATGGTACCTGCCGCCATGGCCAGCAGCTCAAAGCGGTCGCAACGGCGTACGGCTTTCGGGTCGTTCTTAAAGTAAGGTGCGGGGTCAAAGTTCTTAACTTCGCCCGCAAAGTGTACAGGGAAGGGGGTCGTGTCTATGTTCTCAATTATAGCGATGCCGGAGCGGCCCTCTTTCATGGCAGCCCACGTCTCTGCGGCCGTATTGCCCAGAGGAGAAATAGCACCCATACCGGTGATTACGATTCGACGGTCTTTCATGGCTTGTGTCCTCAGATTAACCGATAGTTCGAGTTAAGTCAAGAAAAAATCTCCCGCTTCTTTATTTTAACCGTTTTTTGGCATTTTTTTGGTAAAAATCATCCCGCCGCCTCGCGGCAAAACACCGTTATACAACTGCCCAACGGCTACAAACCCCAAAATGGTAAATCTGTCACACATGTGTCCCAAAGTTTGGGGGAATATAATCATTGAGTACTCAAAATAGACGTATTTTGTCGAATCTTCCTTGGCAGGGGTATCATGCCGCCCATTCATTGTCGCAAGTTTTCTTTTATTTCAACGTCGGCGTAAGCCGCTTACTTTAAAATCGTAAATCGGGGACCTCGAAAAACTCTGGTCCCCCCACAAATTGGTATTTGTGGGGGCGCCCCCGCGAGCGTTAGTGAGCCGAATTTTTGAGCCCGTGAAGCGGGCGACATTTCAAATAGCGAGTGGTGGAGCCGCGCAGCGGCGCAACCACTCGAATTAATTAATTATAAAAGGGAACCCGTGAAACGGGTGACACTTAAGTCATGTTAAAAGCCATAGAGATAGATAATAAAAAACGCTATGAAAATTTGAGCACATAAGCATAGGTG
>SUVJ01000118.1 GCA_015062045.1 Akkermansiaceae bacterium | reverse complement strand
CAACGCTCTTGCCTTCCTTGCGGCGGATGTACTCACCAACATAGTGAATACCCTTGCCCTTGTAGGGCTCCGGCGGATAGTAGCCGCGCACCTCAGCCGCGAACTGACCGACAACTTGCTTGTTGATGCCCTCTACCTTCAGCTTGGTGTTATCCGTTACGGTAACGGTGATACCGGCAGGAATGGGGTGAAGGATGGGGTGAGACTTACCGAGTGCGAGGTCAAGTACATTGCCCTTAACGGCGGCCTTGAGACCTACACCTACGATTTCCAACTCCTTGACAAAGCCCTTGCTTACGCCCTCTACCATGTTGTTGAGGAGGGAGCGGTTGGTGCCGTGCAGAGCACGGAGTGCGCGGGTTTCATCAGCGCGGCTTACGGTGAGCTCGGTGCCCTCTACAGCGGCGGTAATGCCGGTGGGGAGTGTCCAGCTCAGTTCGCCCTTGGCGCCCTTTACGGTGACGTCTGCACCATTGATGGTGACGGTTACACCGGCGGGGATGGTGATAACTTTCTTACCTACTCGAGACATATTGTTCTGAAATGGTTAGGGGTTATTGCTTACCATACGAGAGCGATAAGCTCGCCACCGATCTGCTGCTTGCGGGCCTTAGCACCGGTCATCATACCGTGGGAGGTGGAAACGATGGAGATACCCAAGCCGTTCATAACGGTCGGAATATCGGTGGAGTGCACGTACTGGCGGCGGCCCGGCTTGGAGCAGCGCTTGACGTCCGTGATGATGGTCTTGCCATTGGCGGTGAACTTGTTCTTCACCTTGATGGCTTTGTCTTTACCCTCACCTACTACCTCGAAAGACCAGATGTAGCCCTCCTCTTGAAGGATGCGGGCAATCTCAGCCTTGATGCCGGAGAACGGCACGGTGAAGAACTCGTTGCGGGCGTAGCCGGCGTTCTTCAGGCGGGTAAGAAAATCTGCGATAGGATCACTTAATACTGCCATGGTCGTAAATTAGTTAGCGTTTTCTTCTGTCTTCTTGTTGGGCTTGCGGAAGGGGATACCCAGCTCTGCAAGCAGGTCACGACCTTCGTCATTCGTCGTGGCGGATGTCACGAAGATGATGTCGAAGCCGATGTTACGCTTAATCTGGTCCAGCTCGATTTCGGGGAAGATGGACTGATCAGGGATACCGATGGCGTAGTTACCGCGACCGTCGAAGGACTTGGTGGGCAGACCACGGAAGTCGCGAATGTTGGGGGCGGTAATGTTGATGAAGCGATCGAGGAACTCCCACATACGGGTGGAGCGCAGGGTTACACGTGCGCCGAGGACTTCACCCTCGCGGAGTTTGAAGTTAGCAACGCTCTTGCGGGCGTAGGTGACAGCCGGCTTCTGGCCGGTGATTTTAGCGATTTCGGCAACGGCATCCTCAACGGCCTGCTTGCGGTCGGGGTGCTTGCCCATGCATGTGGTCACAACAATCTTCTCCAGACGCGGAATCTGGTGAACATTGGTGTACTGATGCTTCGCCTGGAGGGCCGGTACGACCTTCTCCTTATAGTATGTAAGCATTGTAGGTGTGCTCATAATCTTTAGCGGGTCAGCTCTGTTGTTAATGGTTAATGTTGATGGCTTAAGCGCGGAGTTTCAGCCTTTCGGCATCAGCTCTCTTTCTTCACATTAGAGATGTGGATGGGGCCGTCAATGTCGATGATGCCACCCTCGGGGTTGTCCTCCGTGGGCTTAGTGGCTTTCTTGAGAGTGCGTACACCCTCTACGATAACCGTTTGCTTTGTGGCGTTAACAGACATAACGACACCACGCTTGCCCTTGTTCTTGCCGGCGATAACGACTACGTTGTCGCCTTTCTTCACGTGGGTCTTCATCGTGTGTGTGGTTTGGTTTGTGTTGATAAGTCCCTACACTACACCTGTGGTGAGGGGTCACAGAGTCTACACGTTTGCTGCCCATCCGTCAAGCACAATCTCTAAAATTTTGTGCTTTTTTTCAAATTTCTTGTATCAACGGGCAGAAAATACGCTTTTGCGCGTGTATAAGAAGCGCCCGGTCAAAATGACGGCAGCCAGAGAAAGTGCTACGATGAAGCTTACCCAAGCCCCGGCAGGGCCCATGGCGGGCACAATCCAATCCGTGCGGATGAGGATGCAGGCCAGGGGAAACCCCACCAGCCAATAGGTGGTAATGTTGCTCCAGGTGATGATGGCGGTATCATGGCAACCACGCAGCAGGCCGCTCATGATGGCCTGTGTGGCATCCGCAATTTGGTAGATGGCGCAGTATACCAGCAGCACGGATGCCGTGGAGATGATTTCCGCTGAGTCCGTATACAGGGAAACAATATGCTCCCTCAGGTAAATGGTGGCAACCATCAGCAGGATGACCAGCGAGTAGGTAACGGTGAGCAAGGTGCGTAACATGGCGTTGAACGCTGCCTGCCGCTGCCCGCCCACGTGGTACGCCGCGCGTATGGAGGCGGCAATGCCCAGGCTGAGGGGTAGCATAAAGATGATGCCGCTCACATTGATGGCGACTTGCTGGGAGCTCACGGCGGTTTCGCCCAAGGGGGCTATCACCAAGGTGACAAGGCTGAAGAAGCTCATTTCACACAAAGATGCCACGCCGATGGGTATGCCCAGTTTGAGAATATGGCGTACTAACCCCCACTCGGGCTTGCGCAGGGCAAGCATTTGTTTGGCGCGGTTGCGGTGTTGCCGGCTGCCCAGCATGAGGGCAAGCATCATGAGGGCCATGCCCCAGGTGATGATGGCTGTGGCCAGCCCGCAGCCCGGCCCGCCCAAGGCGGGGAAGAGTCCGCAGCCGAACACTAATGTGTAGTTGAGCGGTATATTTAACAGGAGGCCGAACAAAGAGACAATCATGGCCGGACGCGTTTGCCCGTAGCCCTCAAAATTGGCCATGATGACACGCATGAGCAGGTTGGCCGGTACCCCCAACATTACATACCAGGCATACAGCTGCGCTTGGGCGGCCAGTGTCTCGTTATCCGTTGTGTATTGAAACAGGAAAGAGGCGGCGTAAATAACTGCCAGCTCAAATACGGTAAGGCAAACGGCCAGTGTTTTGCCGTTGTTGAGAAAAAGCCCGGCCTTGCCCTCTGCCCCGGCACCGCGCAGGCGGGATATCATGGCACTCAATATCGTCAGCACAGCCCCCGTGGCTATCATGATGGTGCCTGCTATGGAAAAGCCCATGGCTACGGATGCCAGCTCCTGCTCACCCTTCCACCCTGCCACCAGGGTATCTGTTACACCCATGCCCATGTGCAGCAGGTTGGCTATATACAGGGGAAACATCAATGCCATGAGCCTTTTGAGCTCATGTGTATCTATCCACCTCTTGACTATTCCTGTCTCCATGGCCGGGGTGATTTCATAGAAAAGGCCCCATCTGAGAGATGGGGCCTCCTTGTGAGCATCCGGAACGGGATTCGAACCCGTGTTGCCCGCGTGAAAGGCGGGTGTCCTAGGCCGACTAGACGATCCGGACACTTTGTCGCGTGCTGTCAGCGCACGCAGACTTTAGCATGCTTTTTTTCCTTTGGCAAGCATAAATTTGATTTTTTTGCATCTTTTTTTCAGTTTTGGGCATTGCCCATGCACTTTTAATAAAAAATGATGCAGGTGAAAATACCCGGCTTCGCCTCTCCGAGGCTACGCCGAGGTAAACGAATTCCGAAATACGAAGTCAATTAGTTTTGCTATTTTAACGCTTATTGTCGTAATTGTTGCTGCAACTTATACAAGGCTTTGCAACATTGCGCCGCAGGCGCCGAACTTTATAATTCGGGCATCTCTAAAAACTCGCCAAATGGCAACTTGTAGGTGTGAGCATCTCAATCCATCGCAGAGGCTTTGCTTACTTCGTATTTTGTATTTCACATTTCGTACTTCCCAGCCCCCTTGTGGGGCGAAATAACATAGGCAGGTGGTCAAGCGTGCACGCAGTGCGCGCGCGACCCCTGCTGATTATCAAAAAATATAGAGCCCGACGAGCACCGCGAGGAGGCCGACACAATCCCCACGAGGGGTGTTAACCCCGAGTCACTCCCCGCTCCGGGCTTACGCCCTGCGCTATATACATCTGTCGGCCTCGTCGCTACGCTCCTCGGGCTCGGGTGTGTTTTTTTCACGTGCAGGGGCTTCTTTGTCACGGCGTAGGGCTCAGCCCGAAGACGGAACGCCCCTGCCTATGTTATTTCGCCCCACAAGGGGGCTATCAAATTCGGC
>SUVJ01000029.1 GCA_015062045.1 Akkermansiaceae bacterium | reverse complement strand
GCTGCTCATTCCACACCATCTTGCCGCCGCTGGACTTGTACGGCTTGCCGTTCTCATCGGGAAAGTCGAACTGCACGAACCAGTAGTCGTACAGAGCCTGTGCCATGGATTCTAAATTATCGTTTAACCGATGATTAAGCTCGATTTTGTTATCGAGAACTGATAATACAGCCGATATTTTTCGCTGCAACGCAATTGTGGGTACAAAAACGGGAATTTGAGAAAAAAGAGATTTGCTCAAAATAGGGACGGATGTTCCTTGACTTTCGCAGGTCTTGAAATATCCCCACAGATTTTTCATCAGATAATAAACATAATCGTTGCTATGGTCGTCATTTACAACGATTGAATTTATCTGTTGATTGGTAACGCTATTTTGTGTCGTCATTGCAACATAGCCAATGTTTCCTATGCAAGACACACACACCGCATCCCTGCCTAACATCACTTTCCCAGCAGAGAGGCTTCCTGCATTAGTAATATAGCGTTCCGTCTTTTCGCAATGTTTTGTTCCTTGTATATCTTTGGGCGTAATAAATGGAATATCACCATCCCAGTACTCTGGGCATTTCGTTGACGGCGTTTTTCCTGTCACAATTTGCCCCAAATCGTCAATAATTTTCCACGTCCACTCACTCATACCACAAGCTCCCCATTTGATTTCTGATTTCCTCGTCCAGCTTGGCAAACAGCATAGATAAAGATTTTTTCGCATTCCTCATAAGGTTCATAAATGATTGTTGTTTTCCAACATTTTTCGAGTTAACTTATCAAAGTCAGAATCAATCAACTGAGTTTTGTTGAAGATATCGTATTCCTGATAGGCTTTTTTCTTAGCCTGAGCGGCAGAGATGGAGCCTTTATCGGGCAGAATATTGAAACGGCGGAACGCAAGGAACTCATTGACACAGGCGGAAAATTGCTCCATAGAAAAGGCATTTTCTTGCTCAATCAAATCCTCGACATAATCAAAGAAACCGCTAACAGCGCGTTCAAGTCGACGGATGGATTTTTCATCCAAATAATTTTTAGCGATATTGACATCTGATTTCAGGACTCGACCATCCGGGGCATTTTTCCATGTTCGTAACCCCATATTTTCCTTGGTATGGTCAGCACTGTGGTAGACAATTTCCGCCGCTGTCTGACCGGTGATAGCGTAGTGGAATCGATTCTGAATCATCGCATAAAAATCATGCGTTATTTCAGAGTTCTTATCATAATCAATGCTGCACTCAGCAAAGATATCCGTAATTTGCTGCCAGATTCTACGTTCGGAGGCACGGATAGAGCGAACGCGCTCGAGCAATTCACGGAAGTAGTCTTTGTGGAATGCTTTAGCTCCCTGTTTGAGTCTGTCGTCATCCATCACAAATCCCTTACGGATGAATTCGTTGAGGATACCGGTCGCCCATTGGCGGAAGCGGGTTGCTTTTGCGGAATTGACTCGATAGCCGACAGAGATGATAGCATCGAGGTTATAAAACTCCACAGACTGAGAAACTTCACCACGAAAGCCTCTGTTTACGACTGTTTCCATTTTGGAAATAGTCGTATCACGGCTAAGTTCTCCCTCGTTGTAGATATTTTTGAGATGTTTACTGATAGCCGGCACTTGTACACCGAATAAGTCAGACATCGCTTTTTGTGTAAGCCATATTGTTTCATCCTGTACAACAGCTTGAACCTGCCCGTCGCTATCGGGAAGATTGTAGAGAAGAAATTGGATGGGGGGATGAGACATTTCTTAATTTTCGGGCTGAGTGAACTCCAGAAAGGACATCTGATTTCTGATTTCCGCATCCAGCTTGGCAGACTGCGCAGACAGCTCGTTGAACTCCGCCATGAATGCCGACATCTTCTGCTTGAACTCCTCGGGTGTGATATCGATATGCTCAATCTTCACATCGAAGTACTGCCCGGCAGAGAATGAGTAGCCCTTTTCCTCCATCTCATCGTAGCTGGGTACGACCGCGAAAGAATCCACCGCCTCGCGCTTCTCAAAAGTGGTGATGATGCGCTCCTCTTCCTCGCGGGAGAGTCGGGTATATTGCTTGTTATTGTTGTCCTTTTCCTTGGTGCCCAGCTGGGAGGCATCAATAAGGATTGCCCCCTCGCGCTCACTTGCGCCGTCCTTATCAATGAAGATGACGGAAACGCTGGTGCCGGTGGCGGCAAAGATGTTGGAGGGCATGCTGACCACGCCACGCAGCCACTTCTGCTTCACCAGTTTCTCACGGATGGATTTCTCCAGCGATGAACTGGCGGTGAGAAAACCGCTGGGCACTACGATGGCAGCCTTGCCCTTATCGCTCAGGGAGGCGATAACATGTTGCAGGAAACACAGGTAAATCGCCATCGATTCCTTTTTCTTGTTCGGTACTTTGGGCACGCCTGCAAAGAATACAGACTTACGTTCCTTGGAATCCAGCTGGTCGCGGTACTCAGAGAAATCGAGCTTGAACGGCGGGTTGGAGACAATGAAATCGAACTTCTTGAGCCCGCCCGTTTTCTCGGAGAATCCCGGCTCGGTGAGGGTGTTGCCTTGTACCACGTTTTGCAGAGATGCCGCCAGCCCGTTCAGAATGAGATTCAGGCGCAGCAGACCGCTGGACTTCTGGGAGATATCCTGAGAAAAGATAGTACACTTATCCTGCCCGATGCGGTCGGCAAGGCACATCAGCAGCGTACCCGACCCTGCGGACGGGTCGTAGCAGGTCACGCTCTTGGGTTTGCCGTCCACCAGAATCTGTGCCATTACGCGCCCCACGCTGTGTGGGGTGAAGTACTCGGCATACTTACCGCCGGAGTCAGTGTTGTAGTCCTGAATCAGATACTCGTAGATGCTGGAGTAGAAGTCATAGCCCTGTTCAAAGGCATCTTCAAAGGAGAACTGCGAAAGCTTGTTGATGATGGCTCGGCAGAAGTCGGCGCGCTTGCCGGCATCGGTAATGAAAACACTGAGCGGCTCGAACATCAGAATGGACGTATGCTCCGATGTACGCACTGAGAAGATGTTGGCATTCTGCGCTGCCACCTCGGTCAGGGTGTCATCAAACAGCTTGTCAAAGCCGGGCTCATTCTGACGGTTGTGCAGGCTGGGGATGAGTTGCTCCTTTTTGAAGCGGGCTATATTGGCGGGCAGGATATATTCCAGTTCCTCGAATTCATCGCCCTCCATAGCCATGATGCCGTCATAACGGCTCATACCTGCCTCCAAGTCATGCTCGGTGGCATATTTCATGAACTTATCGTTCAGATACTTGTACTGGAAGACTTGGGTGATGACTTTATATTCATTGCCGTCATTACCCAGACCGTATGCGGCGCAGGTGGCTTTCAGTTCGTCAATGAGTTTCTGTGTGCGGATGAGGATGGAGTCGTCCATGCGTTAGGCGGGGGCAAGGTGTTCGCTGTATTCGTTGTAAATGGTTTGAGAGATATCTTTCTTCTGAGCCATGCTGAGTCGGGGCGTAGCGTAAGATGCCAGCGTGCTCCAGATGGTACTGGTAAGCGTTCCCTTAAAGTAGGACTCGTTCTGGATGATATTGGCGTTATCATCCAGTAGGTCGTCCACTTTGTTACGCACCTGATTCAGGGCTTCCACCAGACTACGCTCGTACTGGTTGAGCTCAGGGTATTTTCTCAGCAGGTAGCGGTGCAGTCGGGCGTACTTGGCATCATGGTCGTACATACGCAGGATTATCTGCTCCTGATGCAGTACCTGTTTGAGCTTGCGCTCCACCTCATCCATCTCGGCAAGGCGGGCTTTCAGCTCTTCGGCGCTCATTTCCTTAAAGCCTTTTTCGCCGAAGATACGACGCAGTTCATCGTTGAGCTGTGCCCATGCGGCATCCTTGCGGTCAAAGCAGCCGCCCAGTTGCCCCTTGGCTTTTCTGAATCGCTGTATCAGCTCATCGGCAATCTTGAGCTCTGTGGGGTCGCCCTTGCGTTGGAATGCGAACAGGCAGCCGTTCAGGGCGGCTTCCAGCAGTTCCTCGGTTTCTGTACCCTTTGCCCATGCCTCCTCGGTGTAGATGGTGCTCAGGCGTTCGCTGACCATGCGCTCCATACGGATGAAGCGGTCAATCTCATCCAGACTCATGTCGTACCCGCCACCGATGATACTGGCTCGCAGTTCGCGGGCTTCGGCAAGGGTGCGGTGCAGTTGTTGCAGTTCTTTCTTGTCGGCGGTTTCCAATATCTGCTCAAAGACGGCATGATTATCCGGGCTGTATCGCCACAGGTAATCTTTCATCTTGGCAACACTCGCCTGTATTTCTTCGCGTGTGTGGAACAGGGCATCGTAGCTGTCCCAGTTCTCTCCCAGCTCGCGCTTGAGTTCTTCCAGATAGGCGGCGTTGGCGGCATCAAAGGCTTTGCGGATATCGGCAAAGTCTACCACATGCCCGTATTTCCATTCTCCATAGGGGCGGTTGACGCGTGCCAGCGTTTGCAGCAGATTATGCTCTTTGACGATGCGCCCCATGTATAGCTTCTTGAGGCGTGGAGCATCGAACCCTGTCAGCAGCATATTGAAAACAACCAGCAAGTCCAGTTCACCGTTCTTGAACTTATCGGTCAGCCCCTTGCGTTCTTCCTTGGTTCCTATATCGTGCAGGATGAGGGCTGCTTTGATTTCCGGGTGCTTTTCCTCCAGCACCTGTATCATCATCTTGGCCTGCTCTGAGGTATCGCACACCACCATGCCGCCGATGCTGCGGTCGCCGTGTGTCTCGCGGGCTTGCAGCAGGTCATTCACGATATACTGTGTAAGCGGCGTGACGAACTTTTCGTGGGCATACAGCACCTTGCGCTTCTTGGCATCGCCGACCAGCACTTTCACCTGTCTCAGGGCTTCTTCCAGTATCACGCGGTACTGAGTCTCGACCACTTCATGCAGCAGGCGCAGGGTGTAGCCGTCCTGTATGGACTGGTTGTAGTAGTAGGTGTCAATGTATTCACCGAATATCTCTCGCGTGGCTTTCTCTCGTTTCAGGAATGCCTCACGGCTTTCATCTTCTTCGGGGGCGGAGAGCTTGGGGGTGCCCGTCAGGCCGATGTAGACAGAATCAGCCTCGGCGTTCAACAAGGCTCCAAGGAATGAGCCCTTTGGTTTGTAGCTGCGGTGTGCTTCATCAATAAAGAAGATGCGTTTGATTTTTGTGCCGTACGGGGTAATGATTTTGCCGCCGTCTGACTTGAATCGCTGAATGTTGACGACATTGATTTCATCTTTGCCGCTGTCGCCGTCCTTGCCGCTCTGACTACGCAGCAGCTCATCGAACTCTTTACGACTGTCTGCCCGCACAATGTGCAGCCCGCGTGCGCTCAGCTCATCGCCGGCTTGGTCGGCCAAGTCAATGCGGTCAACCACAAAGAAGAACTTGGGCACGATACCTTGCTTGCCGTAGTATTCTGTAAGATTCTTGACGCTGTGGTAGGTTAGTGCCGTTTTGCCCGACCCCTGCGTGTGCCAGATAGTGCCGCGCGTGCGCCCCTCATTAAGCCATTGGCGCATACGCAGGGATGCAAACAGCTGGGGATAGCGCATAATGTGTTTCTCCAGCCTGCGTACTCCCTTGTCTTCCTTTTCGACAAAGGCAATGCCGAAGTGCAGCATGAACTCAAACCGCTCTCGCGATAACAGGGAAGTGGCAAAGCGTGCAGCAGGTCGCTTGGGGTCAATGGATGACTCGAACTCGGGCATGTGCTCGTAGCCTGACAGCTTGGTATCGCGCAGTACAGCGCGGATGGTCTCATCGCTCAGGTCGCGCAGCGTGCGCGGGGTAAAAGCAACCTCGGGCTTCTCTCGGAAAAAGTTGAAGTGTGGCTTGCCAAGGGATGTGGTGCAGTAGAAACTGCCTTGCCATCTGTTGCCGTCCACATATTCCTGATTGCCGGAAAACAGCATCAGCTGTGTCACGTTCATGTACCGCCGGAAACAGCTTTGGGCATTACGCCGGGTCATGCGGTCACGCTCCGCTTTCATCTGCTCCTTGCTGTTGGGCTTCTTCACTTCATAAAATGCCAACGGCATGCCATTCACAAACACCATGACATCGGGGCGGAACTCTTCACCCTCATTGGTGCAGTCCACCTCTGTCGCAACATGGAAGCTGTTGCTATCAAAATCCTCGAAGTCTATCAGCCGCTCTCCCGTAGTCTGTGCCACCAGCTTTTTGTAGAACTGTCGTCCCAAGTCATTATTATTCAGCATCGGTACAAGTACCGTGTCGATATACCGCTGGGCATCAGCCTCGGTCTTTCCCTCATTCAATCGCACATACGCACGCGCAAACTCGTCTCGCAGGATATTGGTCTGCGGCTCTCGCTGTTTCTCCCACGCTGCACGGGGAAGAAACTCATAGCCCAGCCGTACCAGTTGCATGATAACTGGCACTTTAACACGGGAATCTTCGTTGAACTTACTGGATAGCATTTAACACAATGAGTCTATCATTTTGTTGCTGAATTGTAAAGTTTAAACGTAAAGATTCAAGCTTATGCATATGTCGAATCTATGTTGTCTCTTGCTCCCATTTTCAAAATAAATGCTTTTTGGGCATAAATACCCTTTCATAAGAATCCAGCCTGATGGGACGGTGGAAAGAGTATGATTTTTTACTATTTATTTGCGGGCGAGCTTGGGTATGGGGTGGTACAAAAATCCCCCGCTCGGGGTGCCGGGCGGGGGAGGGGAGGAGGAGGGGAATTAACGCTGCGGGGGCAGGTTAATTTTTGGCTCTGCCGATGGCGCGGATGAGCTCGCCGACGATGAGCACGGGGCAGGTGGCGGCGAGGAGGATGAGCCAGTCTGTAAGGGAGAGGTGGACGGTGCGGAAGACACCGCCGCCGAACTCTACGGCGAGAACCTGGCCGATGAGGATGATGCCCATGATGGCCAGGAAAGCCTTGTTGGCAAAGAGCCCTGTGATGAAGCTGTTGTTGGTGCCGTAAACGCGGGCGTTAAACAGGTTCCAGAACTGCAGGAGCACAAAGCCGGTAAAGAGCATGGTGAGGGAGTGCCCGTAGTCTGCGCTGCCTTCTGCGGGCATGAGCTGAACGTAGGTAATGAGGGCGGCAATGAAGGTGAGGCCGAACCCGAGAATCCACTTGCTCATACCGGGGGTGATGATAAAGGCGAGCTTGTTGCGCGGGGGCATGTTCATGACATCATCGCTGGGGGGCTCTGTGGCGAGGGCCAGGGCGGCAAAGGTATCCATAATGAGGTTGACCCAGAGCATCTGCGTGACGGTGAGGGGGAGGTTGCAACCGATGAAGGGCCCCAAGGCGGCAATGCCGCAGGCCGCGACGTTGACGGTGAGCTGGAAGACGATGAACTTCTGGATGTTGCGGTAGAGGGAGCGCCCCCATTTAATGGCACGGGTGATGCTGGTGAAGGAGTCATCGAGCAGGATGATGTCGGAAGCCTCCTTGGCAACGGAGGTGCCGGTGATACCCATGGAGAGTCCTACATCTGCATGGTTGAGGGCGGGGGCATCGTTGGTGCCGTCTCCGGTTACGGCGACAACGTGGTGCTTGCTCTGCAAGGTGTTGACAAGGCGGAGCTTATCCATGGGTTTGGCGCGGGAGAGCACGCGTAAGTCGTTGACTTGGGCGGTGAGCTGCTCGTCTGTAAGGGCTCCGAACTCCTCGCCGGTGAGGACGGCGTTGGCGGGTATATCACCCTCTGCGGGCAGCAGCCCGATTTCTCGGCCGATTTGGCAGGCGGTTTCCTTGTTGTCACCGGTTACAATTTTGATGCCGACACCGGCGCGCAGGCAGGTGGCCACGGCGGCCGGAACATCGCTGCGGACGGGGTCTTGGATGACGAAGCAACCCATCCACACGAGGTCTGAGCATGCGGCTTTGATGGCATCTGCCGTTTCGGCATGGCCCTCTTTGTAGGCCAGGCCGAGCACGCGCATGGCTTTGCGCTGGGCGGTGGTGATGGTGTTGAGCACGTCTGCACGCATGGCATCGTTAAGCTCTGCCCCGTATGCGGTGCTGCACATGGAGAGCACAAACTCGGGTGCGCCTTTCACAAAGATGGCATCTTTGCCACCCAGGGCGGCAGAGGTGGCACAGGTGGCCATGAATTTGTTCATGGTGGTGAAGGGGAGCTGGCCCACCATGTGGGTGTTTTTACGGATGGGCTCGTACTTGCAGCCGTTGTCGTTAAGGAACATGAGCATGGCACCCTCTGTTACGTTGCCCAGTACCTCACCGTTTTCATCGAGGTCTGCGGTGGAGTTGAGGGCAATGGCCTCTGCCAGCAAGGGGAAGATGGGGGCTTGGGCTTTTTGCTCGTTGACTTGGGGGAAGTGGCACTCGCGCACGGTCATGCGGTTGGTGGTGAGGGTGCCGGTTTTATCTGAGCAAACAACGGTGGCAGCACCAATGGTTTCGCAGGCGTGCATTTTGCGCACCAGGTTGTTTTGTGCGGCCATTTTGCGCATGCTGTATGCCAGGCTCAGGGTGACACTCATGGGCAGACCCTCGGGCACGGATACCACGATGAGGGTGATGGCAATCATGAAGTAGAGCAGAATGTTCTCTGCGGCTTGGGCGGTCATCCACGTGGCGGGGTCGTAGGTGATGTAGCCCAGTGAGCTGAGGCTGACAACCACGAGGCCGAAGATGATGCCACCGCCCAACAGGCACAGCAACCACGGCATGGCACCGCCCTTGCTGACTAATGCCGGGGCTTTGAGATTGACTTTAAAGTAGCTCAACAGTGTTTGCAGGGTGGGGAACCACACACGCAGCATGGCTACGGCAACAGCGGCCAGCATGCCGAAGAAGAAGTACCATTGCCCGCAGCTCAGGGTGAAGACGCCCAGCATGGTGTCTCTTACGATGAGGGAGCTGAACAGGAACAAGGCTAAGCTGAACCCGATGACGCTGATGCCTTGGCAAAGGCCATCCAGCTGCAGGGTGAGGGGGGATTTCTCGCCGTTGTCTTCAGAGGCGGCTCGGGCTACCTTGCCGATCTCTGTGGCGTCTCCCACTTTGGTGACGCAGTAAATGCCGGTGCCCTCGGATACGAGCGTGCTGCGCAGCAGCAGGTTGGTGGGGTAGGCACCGGGCAGGGCCTCCTCCTCTGCAGCGGGTGTTTTGAGCACGGGCTCTGACTCACCGGTGAGGGAGGCTTGGTTGATTTTGAGGGCGACGGATTCTACCACAACGCCGTCTGCCGGGATCTCTTCACCCGTGCCGAGGGTAACGATGTCTCCCACCACGAGCTCGCTCTTGGGTACTTGGCAGTGTTTGCCGTCTCGCACCACGCGCACGGGGGCAACATCGCTCACGCGGTTGAGGATGTCGAACTCCTTGCCGGCTTTGTACTCATTGATAAAGCCTACTACGGTGGCTAACAGTACGGCACCGATGATGCCTGCGCTCTCAATCCAGCTGTGACCGGGTACAAGCAATACGGGGATAAAGGAGATGATGGCCGCTACGATGAGGATGACGATGAGCGGGTCTGTAAACTTCTCCAGCAATTGAACCCACCACGGGTCGCGCTGGGGCGGGGTCATCATATTGCTGCCGTGCAGTTTGCGGCTTTCTTCCACTTGGGCGGAGGTGAGGCCGGTCTCGGGGTTGGTGTATTTCATAAGCGTTTTTGCGGGTTTGGGATGGGGGGAGGGTTAAATTTCATCCGCCAGTAGCCCCTGGAGCTGCTTGTGGGCGTAGTGGAGGCGGGAGCGCAGGGTGCCCTCCGAAATATTGAGAATTTTTGCGATTTCCGGGTAAGACATACCGGCAATATCGCAGAGGGTGACTACCTCCTGATGGCTGGGGGAGAGCTGGCTGATGGCACGGCGGAGCTTGCGGCGCAGGTCTTTAATGTAGGCACCGCGCACGGGGTCTGCCTCCTTAGAGGTGTCGGCCAGTTCATCATTTTTTTCATGCTGGTTGCCGTTTTCATCATCATCTATGCACTCGGTGCGCTCTCTTTTGCGCTTGCGTATAAAATTGCGTGCATTGTTGGCGGCAATGGTGTAAAGCCAGGTGTAAAAGGCACTTTGACCGTTAAAATAACGCAGGGAGTGGTATGCCTTGAGAAAGGATTCCTGGGCAACGTCGTAGGCATCCGCCTCGGAGCCGAGCATTTGGTAGAGCATGACATGCAGCTTGCGGCTGTGGCGGCGAGTGAGTTCATCAAAGGCGCGAGTTTTCCCCTTGAGGGTAAGGGCGATGAGCTCCTCATCTTCAAGTTCGCTATAACTTGCTGCGTCTTTTTCGGTGTTCATGGAATTGTGTAGGGGGGGCGGGGAGTTGGGAGTTTTCAATTTACAACCTGCGGTTCGCAATTTTTAGTTTGAATTGTTGGGTTGCAGTTGTAAATTGGCTTTATATTGAGGTGATAAGCCCCGCCCGCAGGTGTGGGCGGGGCTAAAAGGGGGTATTTATATATCAGAGTTTGTACTCGCGTTTGTCGCGGCGTTCAAACCAGTCAATAAAGGCCTTGTTTACAGTGGTGTAACCGCCGGGGGTGGGGTAGTCACCGCTGAAATACCAGTCACCACAAGCACCTTCTATGGCGTTGTGCAAGCCCTCCATGCTTTGGTATACAACCTGTATAATGCAGGGGCTGTTGTCCGGCGTGACCATGCGGGATACCTCGGCCGTGATTTCATCTGCCGTAAAGGGCTCGTAAATTTTCTTGACGGGGTTGGTGCGCTGTGCAGGCGGCAGGGTGAGCTGGTGCTTGCACTCCTCGTACACATCGATAATACGGGTGTACATGCCCTGCTTTTTAAGCAGGCTGATGGCGGCTTGGAAGGCAATGAACTTGCCCATCTCGCTCATGTCTATGCCGTAGCAGTCCGGGTAGCGAACTTGCGGGGCAGAGGATGCTATGACAATCTTGCGGGCTTTGGAGCGTGCCAACAAGCGCAATAAGCTCATTTTGAGCGTAGTGCCGCGTACAATGGAGTCATCTATAGCGACAAGCACTTCATCCTCTCCCACGGCTCCGTAGGTAAGGTCATACACCATGGCGGCAAGCTGCTTGCGGCTGCTTTCCTCTGAGATGAAGGTGCGCAGTTTGATGTCTTTGTGGGCAATTTTTTCTGCACGGGGCCAGCGGCGGAGGATGAGCTCGTTGATGAGCTCCTCGCTCATGGTGCCCTCTTTGTAGGCTTTGATCATGGCCTCTGTCACCTTGTGGCGGCGGTAGGCGCGCAGCCCCTCTAACAGGCCGTAGTAAGATACCTCTGCCGTGTTGGGGATGAAGGTGATAGCTGCCTTGGAGAGGTTGCCGTCCAAACTGGCTACTACTTGCTCTGTAAGGTTAGCACCCAAGGCTTTACGCTCGCGGTAGATGACGGGGTCGTTACCGCGGGAGGTGTAAACATCCTCAAAGCAGCAGGGTTTGAACTCACCCGGTGTGGTGTACTTGTCTATCTTGATTTGGCCGTCGCGCTTTACAACAATCATGTTGCCGGCGGGCAGCTCTTTTACCTCTTCCTCTTCCACCTCCATGACACTCATGAGCGGCACGCGCTCGCTGGCAATGGCCAGGTACTCGTCCGTCAGAATATAGTGGCAGTGGCGTATGCCGTGCGGGTCTCTCAGGCAGAAGAAGTCTCCGTTGCCCACGGCCCCGGTGAGGCAATAGCCGCCGTCCCAGTCTCGGGAGGCTTTGCTGATGATGTCGAAGAGGTCGAGCTCTGCGGAGATGATATGCGGTATCTCTTGCCCGTCCACCTTTTTGTCTCTCAGGCTGCGGTAAATGTCGGTATGGGCTTCATCCAGATAATAGCCCACTTCTTCCAAGAGTGTTTGAATGGCGGTGCCGAACACGGGGTGTTGTCCACGGGAGATGAGTTTTTGATGCAGCTCCTCCAGGTTGGTAATACCCATATCCCCCTGTAACATGAGGGTGCGGGTGGTCCAGTTGGTGCGGCGCATGTAGGGGTGGCAGCTGCCTTCATCATACTGCACGCCACTGGTGCCGTAAAGCAGGTGCCCCATGAGCACCTCTCCGCCGAAGTTGAAATGGCTCTTGAAAGACTCTGAGTCAAGCCCTTTGATGAGCCCTTTGTCGCGCAGCTCTTTGAGGTTGCGCTGTTGGGCTGAGAAAATGGAGGTAATGGCGTTGGCTGAGGCATTGCGGGAGCGGAAGACGTAGGGCTCACCCAACGGCATGTTGAGTTTGATACAGCCTATACCCGCGCCGTCTTGCCCGCGGTTGTGCTGTTTCTCCATGAGCAGAAACAGCTTGTTGAAGGCCCACTCGGGCGAGCCGTACTTCTCAGCAAAGTATGAGAGCGGCTTGAGGAGTCTGATTGCAGCAGACATAATGTTATGTGGGTTAGGGGGTTATTTGCGTACGCTTACCTTAATGCCTTTGCCCTCTCTCATGGTGCCTATTACTGTGCCTCCGGGGCCTGCCTTGCATGCGGTTTCCACTTGGTCCGGCTTGACGATGGCCACCCAACCGATACCCATGTTGAAGGTGTGGAAGCGGTCCTCTGCATCCACAAACTCCAGCACTTTCTGCACGGGGGCGTTGTCCCAGTAGGGGATTTCGAGGTCGGCCCCCTTGTCACCCAAGAATCGCTCCAGGTTCTCCGGCAGGCCGCCACCGGTAATGTGAGCGTAGGCCTTGGGGGTGATGCCGAGCTTGCGCATGTCGTACACCACGTCATGGTACAGGCGGGTGGGGGCAAGAAGGGCGCGCAGCTCATCCTCGGTGAGCAGGTCGGGGTTTTGGGCAAGGATGCGGCGTACCAAGCTCCAGCCGTTGGCGTGGAAACCATCGCTGGGGTAGCCCACCAGCACATCTCCTACCTCAACTTGAGAGGGATCTATCATTTGGCTCTTTTCAACACAACCGATGCTGAAACCGGCCATTTCTACAAGATTTTCGGGCACTACACCGGGCATTTCTGCGGTTTCGCCACCGGCGAGGATGCAGTTGCAGCTCTCCAGATAGTCGCACATGCCGGCTACCAGTCGCGTAATGCGGGGGCGCTCTGCCTCAAGGTTGGAGATACCCAGGTAGTCCAAGAACACCAGCGGGTCACCGCCGGTGGTGAGAATATCGTTCACGTTCATGGCTACCAAGTCTTTACCGGCTGTCTCCAGCATGTCCATCTCAAAGAGGACCTCGGTTTTGGTGCCAACGCCGTCTGTTCCTGTTACGATAACGGGTTCTTTATAGGAGGAGAGGTCGTAAGCGGCTGCAAACAAACCAAAGGCGTTGCAGAGCTGACGGTTTTTTTGCGTGCGCTTAACGTGCGCGCTGATGTCACTGACAAAAGACTGTGCCTCAATGGTGTCGACACCGGATTGCTTATATGTGAGATTACCGGACATAGTAAGAGTGAATACGTGGATTCGCGCGTATTATACTCGCTTTTCCCTGTTTTGGCAAGCCGTAATTTTTTAGTGTCCTCTATTTGTTGCAGACGATGAGGCGCGGGGTTGTTTCAGTCTGCCCCGTTTTCGGCTGTTAATTGCTCGATTTCTTTTTTGAGGAGGGAGCCGATGCGGTGGCGGGCAAGGTATACTTGTGCCAGGCTTACACCCAGTTTGCGGCGCACCTCTGCCGTACTCATGCCGCGCAGTACACAGTAGTCAAAAATTTGAAATTGTTTGGGGTTTACCTGCATTTTGACACGCTCTGTTGCGGCTTTAATGAGGTTGCGCTGCCACTCGCGCTCCCATACGCGTTCAAAGCTTTCCGCATTCAGGTCGGGCAGGGCGGTAATATCCGGCACGGGGGTGGAGTCATCCCCACGGGGAGGTGCGGTTTCAAGGGGGCGTTTGGCCAAGCTGTCTTTGATACGCCAGCGTGTGATGTTCCATAACCATTTTTTGAAGGAGCCTTTTTGCGGGTCATACCCGCCGTTTCTGCTTTGCTTGGCAATGGTTAATACGGTTTCTTGCACGGTATCCCATGCTTCATCGTCTCTCAGCCCGGCTTGTTTGGCTACGGCAAATATCAAGCGCCAATAGGTGCGGTAAAACTCATCCCAGCTGCGTTGGTCTTGCCAGTCGTGTAGTCTGGCTATCAAACTACGCCTCGTGCGGTCGGCGTACTTTTCCAGCTCGCCGTCATCAGGGCTCTTCCATGGTAGTTCTTCTTGCACGTGCCTCAACTTCTACCATATTTGTGTTGTTTTGGCAAGCTCAGATTTTGTAGCCCGCGTGTTTTTATGGCATGGGCTTGCAAACAAAAAGCGCAAATACCGGGGGGTGTCGGTATTTGCGCTGCTAATGTTAAGCTTTATCAGTTGTGTGCAAGCTTGCGCATGCCGTAGTGTTTGCGGTAGGTGTCGTACATGCAGTCAATCACGGTAGGCAGCCCGAGCTTGAGCCTAGCCTCTGCTTTGTCTGCAATGGCGGGCAGGGCTTTTTCGTCCAGCTTGGGCATGCCGTCTATACTGTTGGCGGTAATGCGTATTTTGTCGTTAATCCAAGCGTGGTTGTAAACTGCTTTTTCTGCGGAGTTTTTGAGCTGAGCAAGGGCGGTCTCCGTAGACCCGTTCTCGCTGCTCATGATGCAGATATCGTGGAATGTAACCGTTCGTGTGGCACTCAGGAACTTGCGCTCGCTGCGCTCATACACCACAGCCCCCACCACTGTGCCGTCTGAGCACATGGCGGCAAGGGCGTATACCCGGCCGTTTATCTTTTTGCCCAGTTGGCGGCTCAGGCGGTCTCGCCCCATGCGGAACTCTGCCAGCTCTTGCGGTACAGAGTACAGCGTGGCTCCGCTAAGCTCTGTGCCACCTTTGCCCGGCATGCGGGTGACGGTGTGCATGAGCATTTGTGCCAGTTCATTTGCCGTGGGGTTGCTGCGGCGCAACGGTGCCTCGTATGCAGATATGTAGTGCACGGTCATCTCCTCCCCTGCATCCACAATTTGCATGGTGCGTACGCACATGGTGCCCTGTTGCTCTGCGCCGGTGTTCCACTTGACATCCCCGTTTCCTTTCCACCCTTTGGGCAGGGGGTAGGTAACAGCCGTCTTATTGCAGTGTGCATCTTGCACAACTACCTTGTTTGCAGCGTGTAAACTGCCTGCGGCCATAAATCCGGCCGCTAACACAACACAGAGTTGGGTGTAGGCGTTTTTCATGTCTTTATTTTGTCTTAAAAGTTGTCATTTGTCAATACTAAAGTAAAGTTAATTTTTTGAGAATTGACAAAAAAGTGAAATTGTAGTATGGTGAGCGCGTTATGGCAGGTCTTATCATAGCGCCGAAGGCGCGCATATTCCATGGGCACGATTGGGTGTACGGCACAGAGGTGCGGACGGTATTCGGTAACCCGGCACCCGGGGATGTTGTGGCGCTGAAGGATCAGCGGGATCATTATTTGGGCTCGGCCATGTACAACCCGCATTCACAAATTGTGGCACGCCGTTTCTCCCGCCGCAAGCAAGATTTGGACCGCGATTTCTTTGCCCGCCGCATTTCACAAGCCATCATGCTCAGGGAGCGATTGCTGCCCGGGGAGGAGCTTACCCGCATAGTGTGGAGCGAGAGCGATGGCTTGCCCGGCCTCATTATAGACCGCTACAAAGATGTGCTGGTGGTGCAAACGCTTACCATGGCCATGTACCAGCGTTTGGGGTTGATACGTGACATTTTGGGGGATTTGCTTGAGCCCCGCGCTATCATTGTGCGCAATGACTCCCCCATGCTGATTGCCGAGGGTATAGAGCCTGCCACCTATGTGGCAGCCGGTGAAATGCCGGAGCCTTTTGAGGCCGTGGGGCGTGGTATTAAGTTTATGGTTGACCTGGCCACAGGGCAGAAAACCGGCTTGTATTTGGACCAAATGCAAAACTACCAAGAGGTAGCGCGCTTTGCTCGTGGTCGCCGCGTGTTGGACTGCTTCAGCAACCAAGGTGGCTTTGCCTTGGCTTGTGCTAAAGCCGGGGCTGCCGGTGTAACGGCGGTGGATATCTCTGAGGATGCCGCAGCTGCCGTGCGCCGCAATGCAGAGCTCAACGGTGTGCAGGTGGAGGCCATTGCGGAAAACGCCTTCGACTTTTTGAAGAGAGAGAGCGATGCCGTGCGCAACGGCGCAGACCCCAAATGGGACCTCATTATTCTGGACCCGCCCAGCTTTACCCGCAACAAGAAGAGCCTTAACGGAGCCATGCGCGGCTATAAGGAGATTCACCTGCGCGCCATGCAAATGCTGCCTGTGGGCGGTGTGCTCTCCACCTTCTGTTGCTCTCACCATGCCAGCACGGCCATGTTTAAGGAGGTTATTGCAGATGCCGCGGTGGATGGCCACTGCACGCTGCGCCTCATGGCAACGCATGGTCAAAGCGCAGACCACCCCGTTTTGCTCAATATACCCGAAACCGAGTACTTAAAGGGCTTTACCTTTGAGATGGTTCCCGGACGTTAAAAAAGTGTAGATACATGCGGATACTCCGAACATTGCTGTGTTTGTTACCTGCCGTGGTGCAGGGGGCTCAAGAGGCTGCCACCCCGGTTGTGGTGGATGAATCTCTGTTTGCAGATGATGATTTTGCAGAGGTAGTGGTGCTGCCCGGTACTGCCGCAGATACCCCGGCTGCAGAGCCTGCGCCGCAACCAAGCACTCCGCAGGTTCCGCAAACGGAACCTGCCGTTACCCCGCCTGCCGAGGTGGCGGAGGTGCCCGCTGTTGCCCCCAAAGAGATGACGCCCGAGGAGCTGGCCGCGCTGGAGCCGCAAAAACCCGCACCCTCGCCGGATACCCTGGAGCCTCCCGCCGGCATGGCTTTGATAGAAACCTACTTGCCCCCCACTTACTCAAACCTGGCAAAACGCACGCCTGAGGGGGATTGGGTGACCTGCCATTTTAAGCAGCCTTTGGTGCCGCGGGAGCAAACTCAGGTGGCTGTGCTGGGGTATCATGACTTCAGTAACACGAAATCCACCACCGAGATGCGTATGAAAACGGCAGAGTTCTGCCGCCAAATGCAGTTCATCAAGGACTCGAACATCTGTGTTATCTCCATGCAGGATTTCCTGGAGTGGCGTTTCGGCACCCGTTGCCTGCCGGAGCGTTGCGTGCTCATCACCATAGATGACGGTTGGAAGAGCGTGTATACGGATGCCTACCCCGTTCTCAAGGCATACGGTTACCCCTTTACCCTTTTTGTGTATGTGCGCTATATCGGCGTGCAGGGTGCCTCCATGACGCAAGAGCAAATTAAGGAGATGATGCAGCATGGAGCCACCATCGGCAGCCACTCCTGGAACCACCTTTACCCCAGCAAATGGAAACGCTACAAGCAGAGCTCCGTACAATATGCCACGCAATTGCAAAAGGAGTTTATTGACTCCCGCGCTAAATTGAAGGAGTGGTTCACCAATTGCAGTACCTATTGTTACCCGGGCGGCTACCATACTGCCCCCATGCGCTCCACGCTTAAGATTGCCGATTACAAAGCCGCTTTCACCGTGATTGAAAAAAAGGTGAAGTGCGATGTTAAGCCCTACCAAATCAACCGCTACATGGTGTTTGGGGTGGATACCTCCATTTTCCGCAGAGCCGTCAATTTTGATGGTCAGGCAGGGGTAGACCCCACGATTACCGCCATCAACAATGCGGAGGGTCCCGCCAGATTATTCTTCCCCGCTGCCTTTACGGGGGTGGAGTCTCCCTTAGTGCAAACGGAGAAAACGGCCGCGCAAAAAGCCGCTGCCAAAGCTGAGGAAACGAATGCTGCGGTGGAAACGCCTGCCGCTACGGAGCCTGCCCCCACCAATGAGGCAGAACCTCAACCGACTACAGAGTCGCCACAAACCGCACCAACGGAGCCCCTGGCAGAGGATACTTCTTCTACCCCTGCCGCATCACCTGCCAAAAAGAAAAAAGGCAAGGGCAAAAAACGCAGTTCAAAAAAGAAGTAAAGCGCGAGCAGTTAGCGAGTCGAATTTAAAAATTCGTCATTCGGAGACCTCGAATAACTCGCTAAATGGCAATTTGTAAATACGAATTACGATATACGAAATACGAATTTTCAGAGTTAGGCGCCTGCGGCGCAATGTTGCAAAGCCTTGCATAAGTTACTGGTGTAATTACGGCAGTAAGCGTTGAGATAGCAATGCTTATTTTGCTCACAGCAAGGGAGACTTCCCGTAGCTGTGAGCCGAACTATATTGACTTCGTATTTCGCTTGCCTCGGCGTAGCCTCGGAGAGGCGAAGACGGGTATTTCGGATTTCGTATATTACCACACAACTACCAATTTGTAGGGACCTCGGTAAGTCTCAGGATGGAAGATTACCGGCTTGGTTGAGTTTTTCGAGGTCCCCAATTCGTCATTCGTACTTCAACTCGCCTTTTGCCTGATTATTCCTCCTCGCCAAACTTATCTCTCCGGGTTGATGCGCACGGGCACTTGGTCTATATGCAGGCCGGATTCATGGAGGAGATCCAGCGCATGGATGAAATTGCCCATGGAGGCTCCCTCTGCCGCAGATACTTGAATGGCGGTGTCGGGGTTCTCTTTGAGTAGAGAGGATATGGCAGTGGGCAGCTCCGCCGCTGTCAGGATTTTGCCTTTGAGCGCCAAAGTACCGTCCGCCGCAATTTCCAGCAGCACTTGGTTGCGGTCTCCCTCTGTGCCGCTGAGGCTATCCGTACGCGGAACATCCAAATGCAGCACGCTCACTTGGCGCTTGAACTCTGTCTGCACAATGAAGAAAATGAGCAGAATGGTCAGAATGTCAAGCATGGGTACAATGTTGACACTGCTGATAACGGGCTTGCGGGTGTAAATGTTCATGGCCGTGGGTCAACTTTTGTGGCACATAGCCAGCAGATAGGTGAATTGCTCGTCCAATTGCGCGGCTTCGCGCTCTAAGGCTCTCTCAAAGCAGCTCTGTGCAATGATGCCGGGCACGGCAATCGCCAATCCGAAGATGGTGGTGTAGAGTGCCTTGGAAATACCCGGTGCAATGCCCTCTTGTGCCCCCGGGGTGCCGAATACGCCGAAAATGTCTACCAAGCCCCACGCAGTGCCCAAAATACCAATCATGGGGGCAATGTTGGTGATGGTGGAGATGAGGGTCATGCCGGCGCGTGAGCGGTCTATGTATTGGCGTAATTTGCTTTCCACCAGGGTGGGCAGCGTTGGCATATCTTTATGCTCTGCTATAAAGAGGATGATACGCACAAGCGGCTGCTTGTGGGCAAGCTCACGAATCAAGGCGATGTTGTGCTCCCTCTGCTCTGCATTTTCTACGGTGAGTCTGCCCCACCATAAGGGGATGTCTGCCCCTGCATTGCTTTTGAGGCGTATATACCACTGGAAAAAAATGGCCGTTACCAGCAGAATGGAGCATGTCAGCAGCGGGTAGCCGAACGGGTGACATGCATCGAAGAATTGTTGTATGGTGTTGTACATGATGGTGGTGTGGGGTTAATTAAAGTCGAAGGTGATGATGAGCTCCATGAGGTTGCCTACCAGTGTTTTAACTACAGCCTCAGGCATTTGCGGGAATTGTGCACGGCGAATGGCTGCAAAGGTGAAGGATTGCTGGCTTACACTTGCCCCGCGGCGGTTCACCAGGTTCATGCTCTCCACGCCGCCGCGTGTGTTGAGCCTGATAGCGATAATGAGCGTGCCGGGTATGATATCCCCGCGGTGTTGGTCACATGCAAAATACCATTGCGCGGCAATAAGGCGGTACACCAGTTCCTCATATTGCCCGCGCGGCGTGGCCTCCACATTGCAAGAGGGCATGCGCCCTATCACAAATTGCCCCGTGCTGCGTGTTCTGCGCTCTGTTGTGCGTAAGCCCGGTGGCTGCGCGTGGTCTGCCTGCGTGGGGTCATATACCGGGCGGCGGGTATTTGCAGGCGGGGGTATCGGTGCGTGGGCAGGGGCTTCATCCTGCCCTTGTGGTACGCCTTGCGGGGGTGTTGTCGTGTCTTCCTTTGGTTCCTCCTGCGGGGGCTCATCTTCCCGGGGCGGGGTAAGTTTCAAATCACCCTCCGTATCTGCCGGTATAGTGGCTTGAGTGGTGGTGGTTTCCGGCTCTGTTGGGGTGGGGGTGCTCCCGGTGTCCGGTTGCGGTGTGGGTGGGGAGTCGGGCTCACCACGGGGCGGTGTGGGTACCGGTGGTGTTGTGGGTGTGGGCTCGGCCTGCTGAACTTGCGGGGGCGTGGCAGGCTGTGCCTCATTTTTGCCGTAGTGTTGCACATCGCCGTCCTGTCGTTCTTGTTGCAGGGTGTTGAGCTCTTCCTTTTCTTCACCCTCCATGGTGGGTATGGGGGCATCACTTTGGCGGGTGTTGTTGTTCATCCCCTCGGCACGGGCATTGCGTTGCCCCTCAAAATCGGCGTTGTCGGGGCGTTGTTGGGGGCGGTCTGCATCCGTCTTGGCAAAGGGTTTTTGCTCGTTAGGTTTATTTTCCTGCGGGGGGCTTGCTTTTTCTTTTTTATGGGCAGCTCGTGTTATCAGAATACGCTTGTGCCCGCCCCGCTTTTGTTGGCGGGGGGATGGCGAATCCGCCGTAAGTACCAATACCATGGCCAATACCACATGTAACGCCAGAGAGAGCAATAAACACAGTGACAGCGTGCTTATACGCTGCAATCTGTAGCTGCCGGCTCCCTTTTGCATTGACATATCAAACACTATTTATGGAGCCCTTGCAAGTTTTTATCGTGTCAGATTGCAGCGCAAATGTTAATTTGATTCTTGACATGGCAAAATCATGTGTTAGAATTTCTGCACTTATGAAACTTCTCGCTTTCCTGATGTTGTTCAGCTTTATGGTCTCTGCCCCGGTGGCAGAGGCTCAGTGGTCTAATGGTTCCGGTCAAGAGCTCTCTGCTAAAGAAAAACGTAAGCAGGACAAAATGGAGGCTAAAGCCGCCCGCAAAGAGGCTGCTCTTTACTATAAAGAATACATCGTCAAAAAACGTAAATCTCTTATTCTGGTGAAGAAGATTGAGGATGAGCGCTCTCGCGAGGCATCTGTGCGCAGCTTTAAAATGTTGTTTGAAGAAGAGGAAGACGTTGCTGACGATGAGATGGGGAGTGGCCGAGTCGTTGGTGGTGGCAACAACAGGAGGAGAGGCCCCTCTGTAAGTGATGGGGCAAAAGGCAAAGCCATGGAGGCCGAGCGTAAAAAGTACGAAAAGCAAATCAAGAAAATTGACACGCAAATTGAGGCGGAGAAAACGCGTATTGAAGAGGCTGAGCTGATGACTGATGAGTTGCAAGGCTTTATTAAACAGGCCCTGCAATAACATATTTTAGCTTTTATCACCTAAAGGGCGGGCTATGGCTATAGTTCGTCCTTTTTTTTCTGTCGTAATACAAGGTTGACGCTCTTGCTGCCCTGTGGTAGAATTCGCCCGTAAAATATGACGCAGCAGACCGATAGCAAAATCCACCGCATGAGCGATGTGCTGGCCAGCCAAGTGGCGGCCGGAGAGGTGGTGGAGCGTCCGGCCTCTGTGGTCAAAGAGCTGGTGGAAAACAGCATTGATGCCGGGGCTACCTTGGTGCGTGTAGAGGTGCGCCGTGGCGGTGTGTCTCTCATCAAAGTTACGGATAACGGCGGCGGCATGAGCCGTGCAGATGCCGAGCTGTG
This sequence comes from Akkermansiaceae bacterium, assembly GCA_015062045.1. GTDB lineage: Bacteria > Verrucomicrobiota > Verrucomicrobiia > Verrucomicrobiales > Akkermansiaceae > Akkermansia. Next base: position 3,859 of record SUVJ01000029.1, on the reverse strand, counting down.
TTTGGAACGCCACGCCACCAGCAAGCTGCTTAGTTATGAGGATTTGTTTGATATTCAGCAACTTGGGTTCCGTGGTGAGGCTTTGCCCAGCATTGCATCCGTAGCGCAGGTGCGCATCACCACGCGCCGTGCGGAGGATGTGGAGGGCACGCTCATAACCTGCCATGGTGGTGAAATGCAGCCACCCATGAATGCCGGCTGTGCCCCCGGTACGGAGATTGCCGTGAGCAACCTTTTCTTCAACACGCCCGTGCGGCGCAAGTTTCTCAAGAGCGATGATACGGAGTTCGGCCACATTGAGCACCAATTGCGCTTGCATGCACTGGCGTTTCCCCGGGTGCGCTTCATTTTGATAAAGGACGGCACGGTGGTGTTTGATGTACCCGCCACCACGGATTTACGTCAGCGTATCTCAGAGTTTGTGGGCAGAGACACGGCATCCGCCTTGCTGCGTATTAAGCCTACACATGGCGCGGGCGTGCAGGTGAGCGGGTTTTTGATGCCGCTCTCCGAGGCTCGCCGCAACCGCCGTTTGCAGTTCGTTTTCCTGAATGGTCGCCCCATTGAGGATAAGATTGTTGCCCGTGCCGTGAGGGATGGCTACGGCGGATTCCCCACCGGCTTGCACCCCGCACTCTTTTTATATTTGGAGGTAGACCCCGGTTTGGTGGACGTGAATGTGCACCCCGCCAAGCGAGAGGTGCGTTTCCGCCGCCCGTCAGACCTCACCACCTGCATTATAGATGCCATTGCCGGCACGCTCTCCGTGCATGCCCGCGGTGAAAAGGAGGATTCCCCCGAGCCGGAGGCTCCCGCCTTGGTGCTGCGCCCCGTGTTGGAGCCTCAGCAACGTGAGCTGCAATTACCCCCGCGAGAAACGCCACCCGCACCGCGCCCGCAGCCTGCCCCTGCGCCGCGTCCGCAGACTGCCCCTGCGCCGCGTCCGCAGACTGCCCCTGCGCCTCAACCACCGGCAGAACCACGCCCTCCATCGCATCGCCCTGCAACGGTTCCGTCACCCGCACCTGTAGCTCGCCCTCAATCTGTCGAGTCTGCTCGCCCCGCCACGGTGGCGCCGCCTGCTCAAGCGGTGGAATCAACCCCGCCTGCTCAAGCTCCGTGTAAAGCAAAAGAGCAGGGGGCTGCTGTGCCCAATTTCCGTTTTATCGGCGTGCTGGCAGACTCTTACCTCCTCTTTGAAAATAAGGAGGGGCTGGTGATGCTCTCCCCCCGCGCCGCGCGTGAACGCATTATTTTTGAGCGTCTGCTCAACAGCAACCGCACCCCCATTCACTCTCAGCGTCTGCTGGTGCCCGTTATGCTTGAGCTTGATCCCCGAGATATGGGCGTGGCGCTTGAGGTGCGCGAGCAACTGCAACAAGCAGGCTTCCTCATCTCCCCCTTTGGGCAAAAGACCCTGCGTGTGGAGGCCGTGCCCATGATGCTGAGCCTGCCGCGTGTAGAGGAGTTCATGCTTGAGCTCATCCGCAGCTTCACCGCGGGTGAGACTCGCTTCCGCAAAGCCCGCAACCCCTTCGAGCCCTACGCCCTGCGCATTGCCAAGCAATACGCCGCTAAGGAAGATATCCGCCCCTGGCTACAAGCCCCCACTCCCTTGCTGGCGGACCTCCTGCGCTGCGAAATCCCCTACTGCACCCCCTCCGGCAAACCCACCCTCGTGCCCATTACCCTCAACGAAATCTCCCGCAAATTCCAATCGGCGTAAGTCTTCCTTTTTGCTATTTTATGGAAAAAGTGTCAAATTTACCCCTGTTTGAGTTGGAAAAAGTGTCAAATTTAGTGCTGCTAACACCGGAAAAAGTGTAAAACTCTTCAATATTTTTCTTGAAAAAGTGTCATTTTGCTGTTAAACTCCTTTTGTAATTAAAGATTTACACTTTCTTTCAGCTATGCTTCAACGTAAAATAGACACTTACTTGCAAGATTATTACAAAAAATCCCGCAATGCCTTGCTCATTACAGGAGCCAGACAAATCGGCAAGACGTATTCTATTCGCAAATTCGGCGAAAGCTATAAAAGCTTTGTTGAAATTAATTTTGTTGAAATGCCGGAAGCTGCTGCTGTTATAAAAAGCGCAAAAAACAGTAAAGATATTTTATTGAGAATTTCTGCGCTGACAGACCAAGACCTTATCCCCGGAGAAACTCTGATATTTTTTGATGAAGTGCAGTTTTGCCCGGAAATAGTTACTGCTATCAAGTTTTTGGTGGAAGACGGCACGTATCGCTACATTTTAAGTGGTTCTTTGTTAGGGGTGCATTTAAATGACCTTCGCTCTCAACCGGTTGGTTATATGGGGGTAAAAGAAATGTATCCTTTAGATTTTAAGGAGTTCATCACCAATATCGGGATGCCTGAGCATATAATTGACACCGTTAAAGAGGCGTGGATGAATCGCTCTGCCGTAGATGAAGTGGTGCATGCCAAATTGATGGAACTCTTCCGCCTTTATCTCATTGTCGGGGGCATGCCGGCTGCGGTGAACGCTTATATCCAAACCAATAATCTTCAGGAGGTGCGCTCCGCTCAACTGGAAATCCTTAATCTTTACCGTCGAGATATTTCTCAATACGACCGCAACAATAAATTTTCGATAGAGGAAATTTTTAATCTTATCCCGTCCGAGCTGAATGCGCAGAACAAGCGCTTTATTCTTAAAACTCTTAACGAAAAAGCACGTTTCTCTCGCTATGAAAACGGGTTCATTTGGCTACAACGTGCCGGTGTAGCTTTGCCGGTTTATAATGTCGAGGAACCGAAAATGCCGTTGTTGTTGGCAAGATCTCGCAACCTCTTTAAACTTTTTCAAAGCGATGTTGGCTTGCTTGCCGCTCAATATGCCGGTGGTATTCAATTGCGCATATTACAGGGAGAGGTTGATATTAACTATGGTGCCGTTTACGAAAATGCCGTAGCTCAGGAGCTTGTTGCACACGGTATATCTCCCTATTATTATAATAATAAAAAGGTTGGTGAGTTGGATTTTGTCATCGAACTGAATGGCGAGACTTTGCCTATCGAAGTAAAAAGCGGTAAAAATTACACAGCTCACAGCGCTATGGATAAAGTCTTATCTTGCGAGGCCTACAGCCTTCCTCAAGCAGTGGTTTTTAATAATTATAATTTGCACACCGTTAATCGCATCGTTTACGCTCCCGTCTATATGGTGATGTTCTTAACAGAAACAGACCCCACCCCGGCTTACTATAAAATTGATTTATCGATGCTGAAATAGTAACATTTACGCATGGGAACGATTAAAGGAGGTGGTCTATGTTGACAGATAAATGGGTGGTTGAGGGGGAGAATACTATCGGAGTGTTGGACTTTAGTCCAACATTTATTATCAAGGCATACCAATAACATAAAATGGGACTGAAGTCCCACCCTACGATATAGACAACTTGCCATTTTACTAAAATGTTTTCCGGCCTTTAGTTTTTTCTTTTCCCCCGGTGCTGAGTGTGATAAACTTTGCGCATGGCAACGGAAGAGCTTTCTATCGGCGTAGATATGGGCGGTACGTCCATTAAGTTTGCAGTGGTGCAGGGCACGGAGATTGTGTATAAGGCACAGCCCATGCAGACAACGGATTACCCCTCCCCGGATTGTATTGTGGAGGAGATAGGCAAGCGTCTGCGTGCCATTATGGAGAAATACCCGAGCGTGAAAGCCGTGGGCATGGGGCTGCCGGGCTTTGTGGACCACAAAGCCGGCATTGTGGACTCCCTCACCAATGTGCCGGGGTGGTATGATATCCATATACGCGATATTCTGAGCGATGCCACGGGACTGCCCGCTGCGGTGGATAATGATGCCAACTGCATGGCCTATGCA